>NZ_JACXWY010000008.1:0-233946 GCF_014764685.1 Allobosea spartocytisi | reverse complement strand
CCCACGCCCCCCGCCGGCCGCAGCCGCGTCACTCTTCAGATCATCGCCGACCATCTGTCGGTCTCGACGGCGACGGTCTCGCTGGCCCTGCGGGATTCCCCGCTGGTCGCCGAGGCGACGCGCGGCCGCGTGCGCGAGATCGCGCGCCAGATGGGCTACAGCTACAACCGCAGTGCCGCGGCGCTCCGCACCGACCGCACCAACATCATCGGCGTCGGCTTTCACGACATCACCAATCCGTATTTCGCCGAGCTTCTGGCGGCGATCGACGGAGCCACGGCAGCCTATGGCCGCTCGATCCTGCTCGGCACCTATGCCGAGGATCTTGAGCGGCAGGAGCGCGTGCTGAACTCCCTGGCCGAGTACAGGCCCGACGGGATGATCCTCTGCCCGGCGGGCGGCAGCACGGCCGACAGCCTGCGCCACCTCGTCGATGCAGGCGTGCCCATCGTGCAGCTCTCGCGCGAAGTGCCGGGGCTCGGCCTCGATTTCGTCGGCGCGGACGACCGCCATGGCATCCTCCAGGCGATGGAGCATCTGATCGGGCTCGGCCACCGCCGGATCGCCTTCCTCTGCGCCAATGAGAGCATCTCGACCGGGCGCAACCGCTATCACGCCTATCGCGAGGGCCTGACGGCCCATGGCCTGTCGATCGACCCCGCGCTGATCTATTTCGCCTACGGCACGCGCGAGAACGGGCTCAAGGGCATCCAGCAGGTGCTCGACGCTCCCGCACCGCCGACCGCCGCCATCTGCATGAACGACCTCTCGGCCTTCGGCGCGATGCTCGGCCTGCGCCATCGCGGACGCGAGGCCGGCGTCGACTTCTCCATCGTCGGCTGCGACGACGTGAAGGAAGCGGCGCAATGGTTTCCCGCGCTCACCACGATCCACAATTTCCAGAACCAGATGGGCGCCAAATCGGCGGAGTTCCTGCTGCGCCGCATCGCCGAGCCCGCCGCGCCGCAGCAGCGCCTGCTGCTGACGCCCGAACTCGTCCTGCGCGGGACGACCTGTCCGCCCCGCTGAGCCTTCAGGCATCGTTCGCGGGCTTGGCGTTGAGGGCGCGATAGGCCCGCACGACCTGCGAATCGTCGCGCCCGCCATGGCCCAGCCCCGAGGCCGCGAGGAACATCTGATGGGCCGATGCCGCCAGCGGCAGCGCGACCTTCGCTGCGCGCCCGGCATCGAGCACGATGCCGAGATCCTTGACGAAGATGTCGACGGCGCTGGCGACGACCGGGTCGGGTTCCTGCATGCGCGGGCCGCGATCCCTGAGCATCCAGGAGGATGCCGCCGAGCCGCCCATGATCTCGAAGAGCAGGCGTCCGTCGATGCCGGCCTTCTCCGCCAGCGACAGCGCCTCGGCCGCGACCGCGATATGCACGCCGCAGAGGAGCTGGTTGACGGTCTTCACCGTCGCGCCCTGCCCCGGTTTCTCGCCGACATGGAAGACCTTGTCGCCGAGCGCATCGAGCACCGGCTTTGCCCGTGCGAAACTCTCCGGCGCCGCGCCGACCATGATCGTCAGCGTCCCGCCCTGCGCGCCTTTGACGCCGCCGGAGACCGGCGCGTCGATGAAATGCCGACCGGTCTTCGTGACCTCCGCCGCGATCGCCTCGGCCTCGCCCGGCGGACAGGTCGCCATCAGGATGACCGTCGCATCCGGCGCCAGCGCCGCGAGCGCCCCGGCTTCGAAGAGCACCGCGCGCGCCTGCGCGGCATTGACCACCATCAGCACCAGTGCATCGGCGCCCTTGGCCGCCTCGGCCGCATTTGGGGCAGCCTGTCCGCCGGCTGCGGCCAGCGCGTCGCGCGCCGCCTCCCGCATGTCGAAGCCGGTGACCCGGAACTGCCGCTTGACCAGGTTCTCGGCCATCGGCGCACCCATCGCGCCAAGCCCGATGAAGGCGATGCTGGAAATCGGCGTGTCTGGCATAAGTCAGGTACTTTCTCGGAGCTCGCATGCCACGCATGCAGCACCATGAGTTGAGCGCGGATGCCCGGCGCCGGACAAGCGGCGCCGGCGCATCGGCCTCATTCCTTCACCGCACCCGTCATCGACGCCACGTAGTAGTCGACGAAGAAGGAGTAGAGGATCGCCACGGGAATCGAGCCCAGCAGCGCGCCGGCCATCAGCGAGCCCCAGTGATAGACGTCGCCCTCGACGAGCTGGGTCAGCACCGCGACCGGCACCGTCTTCTTCTCCGCCGACTGGATGAAGGCGAGCGCATAGATGAACTCGTTCCAGGACAGGGTGAAGGCGAAGATGCCGGCCGAGATCAGGCCGGGCATGGCGAGCGGCAAGGTGATGCGCCACAAGGTCTGCAGCCGCGTCGCCCCATCGATCATCGCGCATTCCTCGAGCTCGTAGGGGATCGACTTGAAATAGCCGATCAGGAGCCAGGTGCAGAACGGGATCAGGAAGGTCGGGTAGGTCAGGATCAGCGCCAGCGGCGAGTCGAACAGGCCGAACTGGAAGATCAGCGTCGCCAGCGGGATGAACAGGATCGAGGGCGGCACGAGATAGGCGAGATAGATCGCCAGGCCCACATATTGCGAGCCCTTGAACCTCAGCCGCTGGATCGCATAGGCGGCGAGCACGCTGGAGAACAGCGAGAGCGCCGTCGCCACCGCCGCGACCATCATCGTGGTCCAGAGCCATTGCGGATAATCGGTCTGGAACAGCAGCCTGTTGATGTTCTCCAGCGTCGGCGACTTCACCCAGAACGGGTTGTTGTTCTTGTAGTCGAGCAGCTCGGCGTTCGGTTTGATCGCCGTGATCGCCATCCAGTAGAACGGGAACAGCAGCACGAGGAGGAAGAGCGACAGCGGCAGGTAGAGCGTGAGGAGGCGCCGCGGGCCGGACGACCAATCGATGACGCCTTCGCGCTCCTTGTCCTTGAGATGCGGACGCGCACTGAGGGTTTGATCAGTCATTCTCTTCCCCCTGCTGCCATTTGCGCCGGGACAGGCCGAAATAGCTGAACAGCGTCGCCATCACGAGGAACGGGATCATCGCCACCGCGATCGCCGCGCCCTCGCCGAGCTGGCCGCCCGGGATGCCGCGCTGGAAGGCGAGCGTCGCCATCAGATGCGTGGCGTTCACCGGCCCGCCGCGTGTGATGGCGTAGACGAGCTGGAAATCGGTGAAGGTGAACAGCACCGAGAAGGTCAGCACGATCGCCAGGATCGGCATCAGCATCGGGAAGGTCACGTGCCGGAAGCGCTGCCAGGCATTGGCACCGTCCAGCATCGCCGCCTCGTAGAGCGACGGCGAAATGGTTTGCAGGCCGGCGAGCAGTGAGATCGCGACGAAGGGGATGCCGCGCCAGATATTCGCCGCGATCAGCGAAAAACGCGCCGGCCAGGGCTGGCCGAGGAAGTCGATATAGCTGTCGCGCCAGCCGAGCACATCGACCAGCACATAGGAGATGATCGAGAACTGCGGATCGTAGATCCACCAGAAGGCGATGGCCGAGAGCACCGTGGGCACGATCCAGGGAATCAGGATGATCGCCCTGAGCAGCGACTTCATCGGCAGGTGGTTGTTGAGCAGCAGCGCCAGCCACAGGCCGAGCGCGAATTTCCCGATGGTCGCCACGCCCGTATAGAGCATCGTGTTCCAGACCGAGGTGATGAAGACCCGGTCGTACCAGAGCGACTGGAAGTTCTCGAAACCGATGAAATGGCCGACCCGGCCGATGCGCGTATCGGTGAAGGCGAGCCAGATGCCCAGGCCCAGCGGATAGCTCAGGAAGACGAGCAGGAACCCGGCCGCGGGCAGCAGGCAGAGGAAGACCAGGAAAGGCTTGTAGTCGAACAGACGCACCAGCCAGTTTTGCTGCAGGCTGTGGACGGTTCGCAATTCGGCGGCAGCTACGGCCATGGCGCTCTCGCGTTGGAGTCGGCTACGGCATCGGACCGAAAAGGGGAACCCATCTTTCGGAACAACCGGATGCGACAACACATCAGGAGATCATCGTTGTTGCGTCCGATCGGATGCGCGACGATCTCGCATCGGCCGCCGGACGAGCCGGCGGCCGTGAGGATTCCGGCTCAGGTCCGGTAGTAACGCTTGGCGCGGCGCTCGGCTTCCGCCGCCGCTTCCTCAGGCGTCGCCTGACCGGCGCAGACCGAGGCGACCATCTGGACGACGACGTATTCGGCGTTGACCGTGCCGGCGGCCTCGTTGATCGAGCCCTTGTAGCCGCTCCACAGCGCCCGCTCCCAGGTGTCGCGATAGACCACGATCTTGGGGTCGCTCGACCACACCTTGCTCTCGGCATAGCCCTTCAGCGGCTGGGTCCAGTAGCCGTAGCAGCCGGTCAGCCACTTGTCGTACTGCTCCTTCTCCATCATGAAGCGGAGATATTCCTTGGCCGCGTTCGGGAATTTGGTGTGCTTGAACGCCATGGCGTTGATGATCAGCGCCGGCTCCGACGGCCGCCCGAGCGGACCGACCGGCATGGTCGCGTGGTTCAGGTCCTTGCCGATGGCGGCGGTCTTCTCGTCCTTCGAATTCTTGATCGAGAAATAGAGCGAGACGCCGTTCTGGGTGACGCCGATCTCGCCCGCCGTCAGCGCCTTGTTGTTGCTGATGTCGAGCCAGGAGAGCGTGCCGGGGATGAAGGTCTCGTAGAGCGCCTTGGCGTATTTCAGCGCCTCGATCGTCTCCTTCGAGTTGATCGCGACCTTGTTGTTCTCGTCGACCATGTAGCCGCCATGGGTCCAGACGAGCCAGTTGCAGTAGGCGTTGCCGTCGCCCACCGCATTGCCGAGCGCGAAGCCGGCCGGGTGGCCGTTTTCCTTGAGCTTGCGGCAGAGCTTCAGGAAGCCGTCGAGATCCTTCGGGAAGGTATCGAAGCCCGCTTCCTTGACCCAGGATTCACGATAGACCGCCGGTGCGCCCGACGCGCCCATCGGGATCGAAACCCACTGGTTGGTCTTGTCCTTCTTGCCGTATTTCTCGGCGATCGGGTACCAGCCGCCATATTTCTTGCCGAGATCCTCGGCGATATCGGTCAGGTCGATCAGCTTGTCGGAGAAGATGTGCGGATCGTCGGCCCAGCCGACCACGACATCGGGGCCGGCGCCGGTATTGGCGGTCACCGCCGTCTGCGGGCGCAGATCCTCCCAGCCGGCATAATCGACGCGCACCGGCACGCCGGTCGCCTTGGTGAAGGCTTCGGTATTCTCGTTGAAGATCGCCTGGTCGGGATCGACGAACTTGGTGGGGCGCAGCACGCGCAGCGTCGCGCCTTGCTCGATCTTGGCCTGCGCGATCGCCGGTGCCAGCGGCAGGCTCGCCCCCGCGGCAAGCCCGGCGCCGCCGATCAATACGTCACGTCTCGAAATGCTCATGATGATATTCCCTCCGTGAAAAGCCGCGAGGGCCTGCATCGGACCCTCGTCATGCATGATTGTCGCCGTAAAACTGCGCCCGCGCGCGGCCCGGGCGACGGGCCCGCGCGCGATTGCCTCTAAAGACGCTTGCCGGTGGCCGCGTCGAAGAGATGGGTCACGCTGGTGTCGGGCGTGATGCGGATGGTCTCGCCCGGCTTGGCCGTGATGCGCTCGCGGAACACGCAGGTCAGGTTCTGCCCGCCGCAGCGGACCACCACCTGGGTCTCCGAGCCCATCGGCTCGATCACCACGACCTCCGCCTCGAGCCCGTTGGCATCGAGATGGATATGCTCCGGGCGGATGCCGAACACGGCGGCCTTGCCGTTCGAATCGGCCGGATGCTGTCCGACCGGCCAGACCACCCCACCCTCCGTCTCGAAGCCCGATGCCAGGATCTTGCCCTTGAGCAGGTTCATCGAGGGCGAGCCGATGAAGGCCGCGACGAACAGATTGGCGGGCTTGTCGTAAAGGTCGAGCGGCGCGCCCATCTGCTCGATGATACCGTCATGCATCACGACGATCTTGTCGGCCATGGTCATGGCCTCGATCTGGTCGTGCGTGACATAGACGGTCGTCGTCTTCAGGCGCTGGTGCAGCTCCTTGATCTCGGTGCGCATCTGCACGCGCAGCTTGGCATCGAGGTTGGAGAGCGGCTCGTCGAACAGGAACACCTGCGGGTCGCGCACGATCGCGCGGCCCATGGCGACGCGCTGGCGCTGGCCGCCGGAGAGCTGGCGCGGATAGCGCTCGAGCAGATTGCCGAGGCCCAGGATCTGCGCGGCCTTGCTGACGCGCTCCTCGATCTCGGCCTTCGGCGCCTTCCGGAGCTTCATCGAGAAGGCCATGTTGTCGGCGACCGTCATATGCGGATAGAGCGCATAGTTCTGGAACACCATGGCGATGTCGCGCTCCTTCGGCGGAACGTCGTTCACCACCTTGGGGCCGATGCGGATCTCGCCGCCGGAGATGTTCTCCAGCCCCGCGATCATGCGCAGCAGTGTCGACTTCCCGCAGCCCGACGGCCCGACGAGAATGACGAACTCGCCATCGTCGATATCGATGTCCACGCCGTGGATGACCTGCGTCGAGCCATAGGCCTTGCGCACGTCGGCAATCTGGACAGATGCCATGTTTTCTTCCCTGCTTCCGTTCCCTTGATCCTCGCAACTGCGCGAGCATCGCTGTCGCCTATCGGCTTCTTGTGACCGATTGATGCATATGGCCCCGCCTCTCCTGAGCGGTTGTGTCCCCATGCGTCTGCGATAAAGTCATACGATAGCCGGAAAGCTGTCAAGCGCGACACAGGTCGAACCGGGTTCAGGGGAAACGCGATTGGCACAGAGCGAGAGGACGGGTCGATCGATGCGGATGCGCGATTTCTCGCGGCCGACGACGCTCAATCCCGACAGGCTTTTCGGCCAGGTTGCCCAGAGGCTGGCGGTCGCGATCATCAGCGGCCGGATCGGCGCGGGCGAGCTCCTGCCCAACGAGGACGACCTGCGCGCCGACATCTCGGTTTCGCGCACGGCCTATCGCGAAGCGGTCAAGGTGCTCACCGCCAAGGGGCTCGTCGAAGCACGTCCGAAAAGCGGCACCCGCGCCGCCCCGCGCGACCGCTGGAACCTGCTCGACACCGATGTCCTGGCCTGGCATTTCGAGGCCGACCCGAACGAGAAATTCATCCGTGATCTCTTCGAGTTACGCCGGTTCGTCGAGCCCAGCGTGGCGCGGCTGGCGGCCCAGCGCCGCACCGCCGCCGACATCGCCCGCATCGAGGCCGCGTTGCGGGCCATGATCGACAATCCGCCCTATTCGGATGCTTGCGTGCGCGGCGATCTCGCCTTTCACGAGGCCATCTTCGCGGCCTCGCAGAACGCTCCGCTGCAATGCCTGTCGAGCGCGGTCATCGCCACCCTGCAATGGTCGCTCGTGCTGAAGAAAGGCGTCGACGAGGCCTTCATCGCCTCCCTGCCAGATCACGAAAACATCCTCGCTGCGATCGTCGAGCGCGATGGCGATCTCGCCGCCGTGCGCATGGCGGGACTGGTCATCGACAGCTTGAACACGACGCTGGCATCGGTGAATGTCAGCCAGGCCGAACCCGACAAAATCACCCGAATAAAGCATACTAAATAACAGCCCCGCCGATACGGCGTGACGCTGACAGCCCGATCACAGGCCGTCCGAGGGGTACCCGGCGGCTAAATTCGAATTTAATCGATTCACAAGACACGAATCAACGCAGAGATGGACCAGACGACGATGCCAGCCTCCGACCGCACCGAGATCATCCAGACCGGCCCGCTGATCGCCCATGCCGCCGATCAGCTCAAGCAGCACTTCACCGTCCACGAATTGTGGAAGGCGGCCGACCGCGCCGGCCTGCTGCACGAGGTCGCGGATCGCGTGCGCGGCGTCGCCGCGGGCGGCGGCCACAACCGGGTCGACGGCGCGCTGTTCGACGCGCTGCCCAAGCTCGAGGTCATCTCCAGCTTCGGCGTCGGCTACGACCATGTCGACGCGGCCGAGGCCGGCCGGCGCGGCCTCGTCGTCACCAACACGCCCGACGTGCTGACCGACGAGGTCGCCGACCTCGCCATAGGCCTGCTGATCGCCACGGTCCGCCAGCTCCCGCAGGTCGATCGCTACCTGCGCGAGGGCAAGTGGCTCAAGGGCAATTACCCGCTCACCACCTCGCTGCGCGGCCGCAAGGTCGGCATCGTCGGCCTCGGCCGCATCGGCAAGGCGGTGGCGCAGCGCGTCGAGGCCTTCGGCCTGCCGGTCGTCTATCACGGCCGCTCGCGCCAGCCGGACGTGTCCTATCCCTACTATCCCTCGCTGGTCGACATGGCCGCCGATGTCGACACGCTGATCTCGGTCGCGCCGGGCGGCGCCTCGACCCATCACATCATCAATGCCGAGGTGCTGAAGGCACTGGGTCCCAATGGCATCCTGGTCAATGTCGGACGTGGCACGGTCGTCGACGAGCAGGCGCTGATCAAGGCGCTCAAGGACAGGACCATCCTCTCCGCCGGCCTCGACGTCTTCGAGGACGAGCCGCGTGTGCCCGCAGAGCTGATCGCCATCGAGCATGCCGTGCTGCTGCCCCATGTCGGCTCGGCCTCCGTCCACACCCGCGAGGCGATGGGCCAGCTTCTGGTCGACAACATGGTTTCATGGTTCGATGGCAAGGGTCCGCTGACGCCCGTGCCGGAGACACCATGGAAAAAGGCCTGATTCGCCGGCTGCTGCCGCTTCTCCTTCTCGGCGCCGGCAGCTTGCCGGCCGCCGCTCAGCCGGCGCCGCTGCCACGTGGCGCCGACAAGGCTCCGGACGCGATCCGGCGCTGGCTCGGCGCCTGGGAGCTCGAGCTCGCCGACGCGCCGCGCCGCTGCACCCTCACCTTCGGCACGGAAGCGACCGCAAACGGCCGCCAGTTGCGCTTCCCCGCGACCTGCCGCCGCGCCCTGCCCATCCTGGACAGCGCGACGGCCTGGACGCTGAATGCGAGCGGCCAGCCGCTACTGCTCGACGCCGGCGGCAAGGCCGTGGTGAGCTTTCAGGGCGGCTCCGCCGAAACCGGGACGGAGGGCAAGGGCAGCGACGGCAAGGGCTATCGCCTCTCCGGGAAGGGGCATCCGCGCCTCGCCGCCCGTGCCCCGCAGGGCGCCGCCGCAGCTGCATCCGAAGCCGCGCAACGGCAGACGACGGTCGATCCGGCCAAGGCACCCGCGCCCGAGACGGTCCCCGGCCGCTACATCCTGATGCGCCAGCAGAACCGCGAGGCCTGCCGCCTCGTGCTCTCGGCCCCGGCCGCGGGCGGGCAGCAAGGCGGCACCGCCTTCGAGGGCTCCTGCCAGGATGTCGGCCTCACCATCTTCGACCCCGTCGGCTGGCGCTATGCCGGTGGGCGGCTGTCGCTCGTCGCCCGCCGCGGCCACGGCACCGAGCTCGTCTTCGAGAACGGCCAGTGGCGCAAGGACCCCGCCATTGGCGCGCCGCTGCTGATGCGCAAGCTCGCGCCCTGACGGCGACGGCCGACGGCGTCATTCGGCCGCGGTAGCCGGCTTCAATACACCGCGCCGGACCTGGTCCTCCTCGATCGATTCGAACAGGGCCCGGAAGTTGCCCTCGCCGAAGCCGTCATCGCCCTTGCGCTCGATGAACTCGAAGAAGATCGGCCCGAGCACCGTGCCGGAGAAGATCTGCAGCAGGACCTTGCTCATCCGGCCCGCCTTCTCGCCAAGCGCCACTGCCCCCTCGCCATCGATCAAGATGCCGTTGGCCTTGAGCCGCTCAACCGGCTCGCCATGGTTCGGCACGCGGGCATCGACCTTCTCGTAATAGGTCGCGGGCGGCGATGGCATGAACGGCAGGCCGTTGCCGCGCAGAGCCTCGACGCTGGCATAGATGTCACGCGAGCCCATGGCGACATGCTGGATGCCCTCGCCCTTGTACTGGCGCAGGTATTCCTCGATCTGGCTCCTGTCGTCGAGGGATTCGTTGATCGGGATGCGGATCTTGCCGCAGGGCGAGGTCAGCGCCCGCGAGATCAGGCCGGTCAGCTTGCCCTCGATGTTGAAGAAGCGAATCTCGCGGAAATTGAAGAGCTTGCCGTACCAGCCGGCCCAATGGTCCATGCGGCCGCGATGGACGTTGTGGGTCAGGTGATCGAGATAATACAGCCCCGCCGGCTCGGGATGCGGGTTTTTCTCGCCGATCCATTCGAAATCGACATCCCAGATCGAGCCCTTCTCGCCATAGCGGTCGACGAAATAGAGCAGCGAGCCGCCGATGCCTTTCACCGCCGGAATGGCGAGCTCGCCGGGGCCGATCCTGCTCACATAGGGCTCGGCGCCGAGCGAGACGGCGCGATCGAAGGCCTGCTTCGCATCGACGACGCGGAAGGCCATCGCGCAGGCGCAAGGCCCATGCGCGGCGGCGAAATCCTGCGCGAAGGAATTCGGCTCGGCATTGACGACGAAATTCACGTCGCCCTGTCGGTAGAGCGTGACGCGCTTCGAACGGTGGCGCGCGACCGGCACGAACCCCATCGTCTCGAACAGCGCGCCGAGCTTTTCCGGCTCCGGATGCGCGAACTCGACGAACTCGAAGCCATCGGTGCCCATCGGATTCGCCTCGGAGATTTCAGGCGGCGCGGCATCATGCGGAAACGGTCCCATAGCGATCTCCTCCTCGAGATGATCGCCATGATCGCGCGACCCGGCGGCATGTGGCGTGCAAACTCAATTGCAAATCCGAAAATGACGCACGATACTCGCATTCAAAGCGAGAAGGCCGCACGAAATGACCGCTCTCGACGCATTCGACTGGCGCCTGCTCGATGCCTTGCAGCAGGATGCGTCCCTGACCAACGCGGCCCTGGCCGAGCGGGTCGGCCTGTCCGCGAGCCAGGTCTCGCGCCGCCGCCAGCGTCTCGAACAGGAGGGCGTGATCCAGGGCTATCGCGCGGCGCTCGATCCCTCGGCGGTCGGCCTCGGCGTCATCGTCTTCATCCATGTCGCGCTCGACACCCATTCCCGCGACAATGCCCGTCGCTTCCGCGATCTCGTGCGTCTGACCCCGGCGGTCCTCGAAGCGCATGCGCTGACGGGCGAGGCCGACTACCTACTCAAGGTTGCGGTCGGCGATCTCAAGGAGCTCGCCCGACTCGTGAACGAAGTGCTGATGCCGCATGAGAGCGTGGCCCGCGTGCGCTCCGAGATCGCCCTCGAAACGCTGAAGGAGCCGGGTCTGTTGCCGCTGCCGATGACTTGAGCGCGAAGCTGTGCAAACTCCTGCCTTCGTCAGGCCGTCTTTGCATGGCTGATCCGACCGGCCGCATCCGCGCCTAGCCGAAATCGTCAGGGAGAACCGACATGTTCAACGCCAAATCGCTGCTCGATGCGCTGGTCAACGCCGGCAGCCAGGCTGCCGGGCAGACGGGCCAGCAGGGCGGTCTTAGCGGCGTGCTCGGCGGGCTGGCGGAGCAGGTTCAGCGCTCGGGCGGGCTCGGCGGCCTCGCCGGTCAGATCCTCACCCAGGCCACGCAAGGGCTCGGCGACGCCGCACGCCAGACGGGCGTGCAGCAGGGCGCCTCGGATGCGCTCGGCCGCGCCACCGGCGGACGGACGCCCGACGAGTTGCTCGCGCAGGCCAAGGGCGTCCTCACCAGCAATCCGGCCCTGGCGACCGCCGTTCTGGGTGGCCTCGGCGCGCTCGTCTTCGGCACCGGCACCGGCCGCTCGGTCGCGGCGTCGGCCGCCAAGCTCGGCGGCATGGCCCTTATCGGCGGCCTCGCCTACAGGGCCTACCAGAATTACCAGGCCGGCAAGCCGCTCCTCGACGGCAATCATCAGCAGATCCTGCCCGCGCCCGCCGGCAGCGGCTTTGAGCCGCAGGCCGCCACGGAGGCGACGGCTCTCACCCTCATCCGCGCCATGATCGCGGCCGCGGCGGCCGACGGCAACATCGATGCGCAGGAGCGCGGCGCCATCCTCGGCGGCCTCAAGGACGCCGGGCTCGATGCCGAAGCGCATGACTGGCTGACGAAGGAGATGGCCAAGCCCGCCTCGATCGATCAGCTCGCCGATGCCGCCGCATCGCCCGAGATGGCGGCGCAGATCTATACGGCCGCGCGCATCGCCATCAATCCGGATACGCCCGCCGAGAAGGACTTCCTGGCGGGGCTGGCCGGCTCTCTCGGGCTCGACGCCGAGCTCGTCGCCAATATCGACGCCGCCGCGAGCGCCGCGAAGGTCTGAGCCGACCTCGCTTCGCTCGGCGGCGCTGCACGCGCCCGCGGCGTAACGAATGACGGGCATGGGCGGCAGCGTCCGTGCCCGACGCCCCGGAGTCGTCTTGGCCTCCGGAGCCGGTTTCCGCGATCATGGAAGCCGCCCGTTAAGCATGGCGTTGAATTCATTGCCCGTTTTTGCGGCTCATGCACGTCAGCTTAGGAGTTTTCAGCTCAAAACCCCGGCGCCGGTACAACCGGCCGTTGCTACCCCGTACGGCGGGAAGCAGCGCATGTCGCAGGAGCGCTGGGAGCCCGAACATGTCTGCGTCCGCCATGATCCGGGCCATGCGCCCCCATCACTGGCTCAAGAACGGGCTCGTCTTCGTCCCGATCCTGCTTAATCACGATGTCTTCGACCCAGCGGCCCTCTGGCACGGTGTCATCGCCTTCATCGCCTTCAGCCTGATCGCCTCCGCGATCTATCTCCTCAACGACATCAAGGATGTCGAGGCGGATCGCCTGCATCCGACCAAGCGCAAGCGCCCCCTCGCCGCCGGCGAGATCACCGCCGCCCAGGCCTACGCCGCGGTGCCCGTGCTCCTGCTCGCCGCGTTCTCGACCGTCCTTCTCGTGCCGCAGCCACAGAGCTTCATGCTGGCGCTGCTGGCCTATCTCTTCCTGGCGCTGACCTATCTCCTCTTTCTCAAGCGCAGGCTGCTGGTCGACGTTCTCGGCCTGGCGGCGATGCACACGCTGCGCATCCTGGCCGGCAACGCGGCCGCGGCCGTCCCGATCTCGTCCTGGCTGCTGGCCTTCTCGATGTTCCTCTTCCTCAGCCTCGCACTGGTGAAGCGCTATGCCGAATTGCGCATCACCGCAGATCAGTCCGGCCTGAAGAAGGCCGGGCGCGGCTATCAGGTCGAGGATATCGAGGCGCTCTCGCAGCTCGGCATGGCCTCGGGCTGCACCTGTGCGCTGATCATGGCGCTCTATGTCGACAGCGCCAATGTGAAGCAGCTCTACCGCCACCCCGAGCTGATCTGGCTGCTCTGCCCGATCGTCCTCTACCAGATGGCGCGCATCTGGTTCATGGCCCGCCGTGGCGGCATGCCCGACGATCCGCTGGTCTTCATGATCCGCGACTGGCGCAGCCAGCTCATGGGCCTCGTCGTCATCGCCATCATGGTCCTGGCGACGATCCTGCCATGACCGTCCCCCGCGGCGCGTATCGCTCCTGGGGCGGGCTCTCGGCGCAGGGCAGCGAGATCGTCGATGCGGCGGACTGGATCGAGCGGCCCGATCGCTTTCGCCGCCCCGTCCTCGCCTATGGCAATGGCCGCTCCTATGGCGATTCCTGCCTGAACAGCCGGGGCTCGCTGATCGATGCGCGTTCGCTCGCCAACGTCCAGACCTTCGACCGGGAAACCGGCCTGCTGACCTGCGGCGCGGGGCTCCTGCTCGATCGCCTGCTCGATATCGTGGTTCCGGCCGGCTGGTTCCCCTGCGTCACGCCCGGAACGAGCTTCGTGACTATCGGCGGCGCGCTCGCCAACGACGTCCATGGCAAGAACCATCATGCCGCCGGCACCTTCGGCTGCCATGTCCGCGCCTTCGAGCTGATGCGCTCAGACGGCCAGCGCATCCTTTGCGCGCCGGACATGAATGCCGATCTCTTCGCCGCCACCATTGGAGGCTTCGGGCTGACCGGGCTCATCACGCAGGTGACGCTCCAGCTCATGCCGATCCGCTCGGCCGCGATGGAGCAGGAGGTCCTGCATTTCGACAGCCTCGACGGCTTCTTCGGACTGGCCGCCGAATCCGACTCGACGCATGACTACACCGTGGCCTGGATCGACGCCCTCGCCAGCGGCCGGCATTTCGGCCGCGGCGTCTTCTTCCGCGCCAACCATGCGCCCGATTTCGGCTTCCTGCCACCACAGCCCGGCCGCAACCTGCGCTTTCCGATCGAACCGCCCTTTCCCCTGATCAACCGGGTGACGCTCAGTGCCTTCAACTGGCTCTATCGTCACAGCCAGCCGCGCGGGGCAGCGCCGCGGCGTGTGCCTTATCGGCCGTTCTTCTACCCGCTCGACCGGATCCGCGACTGGAACCGCGCCTATGGCCCGCAGGGCCTCAGGCAGTTCCAATGCGCCGTGCCGATGGCCGGCGCCCGCCGCGCCGTCGAGGAGATGCTGCACCGGACGCTCGCTGCCGGCGAAGCCTCGTTCCTGACCGTGCTCAAGCTCTTCGGCGCCAAGCGCTCGCCGGGGCTGATGTCCTTCCCGATCCAGGGCGCGACGCTGACGCTCGATTTCCCCAATCGCGGCGCCCGGACCGAGGCGCTGCTGACGGAATTGGACCGGATCGCGATCGAGGCCGGGGGCCGGGTGAACCCCTATAAGGATGCCCGCATGTCGGCGGCGACCTTTCAGGCCTCCTTTCCGCAATGGCGCGATTTCGCCACCCATATCGATCCGGGCTTCTCCTCGGATTTCTGGCGGCGCGTCAGCGACGGCTGAGGCCGCGCGAAAATAATCGTCACCGCCTTTGAACCTACCCACTCCTCGCTGCGACCAATGAGCATGAAGAGCGAAACCTTCGCTCTCGCAACGATCGGGAGAGACGAGCATGACCACGTTCCGCAAGACGCTGACCGCGACCCTCGCGGCCGTGACCCTGGCCACCACCTTGATCGCGTCCGGCGCCGAAGCCCGCCCGCGCTGGCACCGGGGCTATGGCTGGGGCGTCGGAGCCGGTGTGGTCGGTGCGCTCGCCGCAGGCGCCATCATCGCCGGCGCCACCCGCCCCGCCTATGGCTACGGCTACTATGACGCTCCTGCCCCCGTTCGCTCCTGCGACCTGGTCGAGCGCTTCGACCGCTGGGGCAACGTCATCGGCTACCGCCGGGTCTGCGGCTACTACTGAGCTTCCCTGGACATCCCTGTTTCGAGACCCCAGACTCAAAAGGCCGGCTCACGCCGGCCTCTTTTTTTGTTGCGGGTCGATCGGGTCGCTCAGCCCTTGGCGGCAGCGACCTTACGCAGGTAGCCGGTGACGATGCCGGTGACGCCGCGCGACAGCACATCCTCGAACGCCGCGAGGAACTGATCGCACTGCTCGCGGGTGACGATCAATGGCGGCTCCAGCCGGATGACGTTGCGGTTGTATTCGGTGAAGGCGACGAGCACGTCGTGCTCCTTCAGCAAGAGCGCGCCGACGAAGCCGCAGAGCGAGCCTTTCAGCTTGTCGTCGAGCAGTGCGACCATGTGCTTGACCCCGAAAGGCATGGTCTCGCTGATGTCCTGGAACTCGATGCCGATCATCAGCCCGCGCCCGCGGATTTCCTTGAGCAGCGTCGGGTATTTCGCTCGCAGGCCGTTCAGGCGCTCGATCAGATAGTCGCCCTGCCGCTTCGCATTGCCCATCAGATCCTCGTCATAGAGGACGTTGAGGGCCTCGATGGCGGAGACGCAGGCCTCGCCCATGCCGCCGAAAGTCGCCTGCGCATGGATCAGCGCGGTCTTCGGCTTGCCATAGGCCTTCATGTAGATCTCGCGGCGAGCGATCATCGCGCCCATCGCCGCCTTGGAGCCGCCGAGCGCCTTGGCGAGCGCCGTCACGTCCGGCACCACCCCGTCGCGCTCGAAGGCGAAGAACTGGCCGGTGCGGCCAAGCCCGCACTGCACCTCGTCCGCGACCCAGAGCACGCCGTGCTTGTCGCAGAGCGCGCGCAACTCGCGCCAGAAACCCTCGGGCGCCTCGACGATGCCGCCGCCGCCCTGGATCGTCTCCATCACGACGATGCCGATCGAGGGGTCGTTCTCCAGCGCCTGCCGGACCGCATGGATGTCGCCGAAGGGCACCTTGACCCGGTTCTCGACCAGCTTGAACTGCGACTGGTAGAGCGTCGAATCGGTGACCGAGAGCACGCCCTTGGTCTTGCCGTGGAACGAGTTCGCCGCATGCAGGATCTTCGACTTGCCCGGACCCTGCGCCTGCTCGGCGACCTTCAGCGCCGCCTCCATCGCCTCCGAGCCGGTCGAGCCGAGGAAGACCATGTCGAGATCGCCCGGCGCGATGGTGGCGAGATTCTTCGCCAGCGCCGCCGCATATTGCGACATGAACGCCATGCAGATCTCATGGCGGTTCTCGTCCTGGAACTTCTGCCGGGCCGCGATGATGCGCGGATGGTTGTGGCCGAAGGCGACCGAGCAGAAGCCGCCGAAGAAATCGAGGATCTTGCGGCCGTCCTTGGTGATGTAGTGCAGGCCCTCGGCGCGATCGACGAGGATCTTGTCGAAGCCGAGCAGCTTGAGGAAATGAAGCTGGCCGGGGTTGATATGGGCGGCAAAGAAATCCTTCACCTGGGCGGCGTCGAGCTGCTTGGCAGCCTCGACGCTGATGAGTTGCGGGCGCGCTCCGCTCACCGGCGCATCCTCCTGGCTGAAAGCGGGCATGCTCATGCGGCGAGGCTCCTCTGCGCCTGTTTGTGGGCGTCCTTGCCCTTGCGATACTCGGTATAGGCGGCGAGCAGCATGTCCTCGTCGCGGTATTGCGGGTGCCAGCCGAGCTCGCGCTTGGCCTTGGACGTGTCGAGAATACAGATCTCGTCGGCGATCTTGTATTGCTCGGGATCCATGATCGGCATGTTCACCGCGTCGAGCGCATCGAGCGTGAGCTTCACCAGCGAGGCCGGTGTCGGCAGCAGGATCGATTTCGAGCCGGCATGCTTGATCAGGTCGCCGAGCAGCTTCTTCACCGGCGGCGGCTCGTCGGAGCCGAGATTATAGGCCTCGTTCGGGAAGCCCGCCTTCCAGGCGCAGACACAGGCGCTGGCGCAGTCGAACACCGAGATGAACTGGTAGGGATTACGCCCCGAGCCGATCATCGGCACCGGCAGGTTGAGGTCGATCAGCTTGAACAGCTTCACCAGGATGCCGAGCCGGCCGGGCCCGATGATGAGTCGCGGCCGGAAGATCGGGATCTTGAAGCCCTTGGCGCGGTATTCCTCGGCGAGCCGCTCGGTCGCGAGCTTGCTCTCGCCATATTCGCCGAGCGGATGCGCGGGATGGGTCTCGTCCTGCGGCACCGTGACCGAATGGCCGTAGATCATGTCCGTGGTGAAATGCACCAGCCGGTCGGCGCCGCGCTTCTCCATCCAGCTCAGGATGTTCTGCGTGCCGTGAAAATTGACCGGCCAGAAGAAATCGTGCCGCTCGGCCCGCGTCACGATCGGCGAGAGCATCTTGGCCGAGAGGTTGTAAACCACGTCTTCAGGCGAGAGCGGGATCGTGTCCACGCTCTCCGCCTTGGTCACGTCGATCTGGACGAAGGGCACCTTGGCGTAATGCGCATGGCTGCTCTTGTGGATGTCCGCGACGAGGACGTCCTCGCCCATCGCCGCGAGATCAGCCGCCAGGCGCGAGCCGACGAAGCCGTCGCCGCCGATGATGATATGCTTCATGACCGGCTCCTATCGGCGCGACCGGGGTGCCGGACGAACCCGCACCGGCACGGGAACCGGCGTCAGCATGGTCTCGGGCCGCGGCTCGAACAGGGCGCCGAGGCGCAGGAACAGGCGAACGATCAGGTCCATGGTACCCCTCAGCTTTGTGCGATGAAGATGGTGCCGATGACGATGAAGCCGATGCCGGCGATGCGGCTCGGGCTCAGATCCTCATGGAAGGCGAAATAGGCATAGGCCGCGACCACGACATAGGCGAGGCTCAGGAACGGGTAGGCGTAGCTGATCTGCACCTTGGACAGCACGACCAGATGCGAGGCCATGCTGACGACGAAGGTGCACAGGCCCGCGAAGACGAACGGGTTGAAGACGACCCGGAAAACCGTGGCGATGATCCCGTCGCCGGCGATGTCGAAGGAGCCGAAACTGCTCATGCCGCGCTTGAGCATGAGTTGCGCCGCCGCATTGGTCAGCACCGTGAACAGGATCAGGGGAATATAGGAACTCATCGCCGTGCCGGGATTTCCTGCGTCGTTTTTCAGCCTCCAGATGCCGAGAAAAAAACTTCAAATGCCTTAGTGCGCGAACCCAACTTCATCATAACGTTAAGACGATCCTGCCGCGATCGACGAAACCCTGCGTCATCCGGGCACCGGCCCGATCCTTGCCTGAGCTCTGGCGGTCAAGGTGTCCGGAGAGGGTGACGATGAAGCGCGAAGAGCTGACCGAGAAGATTCTCGACATCAAGCGCGAGAAGGGCTGGAGCTGGAAATACATCACCGACGAGATCGGCGGCATGTCCGAGGTGCTGGTGGTCGGCGCGCTGCTCGGCCAGATGAAGCTGGTCCGGCCGCTGGCCGAGCGCGCGGCCGCGCTGTTCGGCCTGTCCGAGAACGAAAAGCGCATGCTCAACGAGGTGCCCTATCGCGGCACCGGCACGCCGATGCCGCCGACCGACCCGCTGATCTACCGCTTCTACGAGATGGTGATGGTCAACGGGCCGGCCTGGAAGGCGCTGATCGAGGAGGAATTCGGCGACGGGATCATGTCCGCGATCGATTTCAACATCTCGTTCGAGCGCGAGCCCAATCCGAAGGGAGACCGGGTCAAGATCGGCATGTCGGGCAAATTCCTGCCGTACAAGTACTACGGCAACGAGCAGGGCATTCCCGATTACGGCTTCAAGGAGGAGTGACGCGGGCCATTGCTGCCTCAGCCTGTCGCGGCGGTCGTTACCGTGGTTAGGGTTATCACCTCGCTCGGAAGGTCTCATGCCCCTGCCCAATCGCGTCAGGCCCGACGGCGCGCTCTTTGCCGATCCGGCCCGCGGCACCCTGTTCGGTAATCGCGGCGGGCGCTTCCACGATCCGCGGACGCAAGCCCTGCCGCGTCGCATCCAGGCCAGCCGCCAGTGGATCTGCTGCGTGCTGTCCTTCAAGGGGCGCCGGCATCAGGTCTGGGGTCCCGGCTACACCGACCTCTTCTTCTGCGATGAGGTCACTGCCTTCGCCGCTGGCCACCGCCCCTGCATGGAATGCCGGCGGCACGACGCCCTCGCCTATCGCGCAGCACTGGTGAGCGGCCTCGGCATGACGCAGACGCCGTTCTTCCCGGAGATCGATCGCATTCTCGACGGCGAGCGCCGCGACGGCCGGGGCAAGCGCACGCATCGCCTGCCGGTGGAGAATCTGCCGGACGGCGCGATGCTGCTCGCCGAGAACGGTGGCGAATTCCTCGCGCTGCGCGGCGGCTCCGCCCTGCTCTGGTCGCCGGCCGGCTACATCGAGCGCCGCGACCGCCCGGCGGGAACCGTGACCGTCCTGACGCCTCCGGCCACGCTCGCCGTGTTGAGACAAGATTATAGGCCCCTCTGGCATCCGAGCGCCGATGCCTTCACGCCGCCACCCGGCACCGGCGGGTAGGAACTTTCACGCCACAGAAGGCGTTGGCACAGCATCATCCTTTCCAAAAAGGGGCTGTCCATGCGTTCGATCATCCTGTGGCTCGTCGGGGTTCCCATCCCGATCATCATCCTGTTGTGGTTCTTCATGAAATAGCCTCGAACGAACCGAGGAACGTGCAGGGCCGGGCCTCGCGCCCGGCCCTTTGCATGATCGTTGCCGCCACGCCTTGGCAGGAATTCGCGCGTCTCCAGCCCTGTCAGCCATCGCAACCGGCGACGAACAGGCCTATATGGCGGCCATGCTCATGTCCTCGACATCCCCGATCATCTCGGTCTCCGGGCTCTCCAAGACCTATGCGACCGGCTTCAGCGCGCTCAAATCCGTCGATCTGGAGATCAGGCGCGGCGAGATCTTCGCCCTGCTCGGCCCCAACGGCGCCGGCAAGACGACGCTGATCAGCATCATCTGCGGGCTGGTGAAGCCTAGCACCGGCACCGTTCTCGCCGACGGCTACGACATCATCCGCGACTATCGCGCCGCCCGCGCGACCATCGGCCTCGTGCCGCAGGAATTGACCACCGACGCCTTCGAGACGGTCTGGAGCACGGTCAGCTTCAGCCGCGGCCTGTTCGGCAAGCCGAAGGACCCGGCCTTCATCGAGCGGATTCTCAAGGAGCTGTCGCTCTGGGACAAGAAGGACACGCAGATCCGCCGGCTCTCCGGCGGCATGAAGCGGCGCGTGCTGATCGCCAAGGCGCTCGCCCATGAGCCGCGCATCCTCTTCCTCGACGAGCCGACCGCCGGCGTCGATGTCGAGCTCAGGCAGGACATGTGGCAGATGGTGCGCCGGCTCAAGGAATCCGGCGTCACCATCATCCTGACGACGCATTACATCGAGGAGGCGGAGGAGATGGCCGACCGCATCGGCGTCATCTCCAAGGGCGAGATCATCCTTGTCGAGGAAAAGGCGGAGCTGATGCGCAAGCTCGGCAAGAAACAGCTCAGCCTTCAGCTCCAGCAGCCGATCGAGGCCGTTCCTGCCACGCTCGCCGCCTTCAATCTCAGTCTGTCGCCCGCCGGCGACGAGCTCGTCTACACCTACGACACCCAGGCCGAGCGAACCGGCATCACCACCTTGCTGCAGGGCCTCGCCGAGGCGGGCATCCGCTTCCGCGACCTCAGCACCAGCCAGAGTTCGCTCGAAGACATCTTCGTCAGCCTGGTGAGGGAGCGCGCATGACCACTGTCACGACGAACCGCGACGCCGAGGCCGGCATGCGCCTCAACTTCCGCGCCATTGCCGCGATCTACCGCTTCGAGATGGCGCGGACATGGCGCACCCCCTCGCAGAGCATCGTCTCGCCGGTGCTCTCGACCGCGCTCTATTTCGTCGTCTTCGGCGGCGCCATCGGCTCGCGCATGCAATCGATCGACGGCGTGCCCTATGGCGCCTTCATCGTGCCTGGCCTGATCATGATGTCCCTGCTGACGCAGAGCATCGCCAATGCGTCCTTCGCGATCTATTTCCCGAAATTTACCGGCACGATCTATGAATTGCTCTCCGCCCCCGTCGCCTGGTGGGAGGCGGTGATCGGCTATGTCGGCGCCGCCGCATCGAAATCGATGCTGCTCGGGCTGATCATCCTGCTGACGGCCACCTTCTTCGTGCCGCTGCGCATCGAGCATCCGGCGATGATGCTGCTCTTCCTCGTGCTGACGGCAACGACCTTCAGCCTGTTCGGCTTCATCATCGGCATCTGGGCCGATGGCTTCGAGAAATTGCAGGTCATACCCCTGCTGATCGTGACGCCGCTGGCCTTCCTGGGCGGCTCCTTCTACTCGATCGCGATGCTGCCGCCCTTCTGGCAGAAGGTGACACTGTTCAACCCGGTGGTCTATCTGATCAGCGGCTTCCGCTGGAGCTTCTACGGGATCGCCGATGTCAGCCTCGGCGTGAGTCTGGGCATGACGCTCTTCTTCCTCGTGCTCTGCATCGGCATCGTCGGCTGGATCTTCAGGACCGGCTACCGGCTCAAGAACTGAGCCGGCAGGGTCTCCTGCACGGTCAAGTGCTGGAGCGCGTCGCCAGCCAGTCCTGACCGCCGCCTTCAGCCCGTCCGATCATGCGATTTTCCTCGACGCGGCCCGTATAGCGCTGCCCGTCCGCCAGGAAGCTGATCTCGCTGCCCGTCATCTTGGCCTCGGAGATCGGCACGGACTTGCCGTTGCGCGTCAGCGTGCCCGACAGCATCTGGAAGCTCTGCGAGAGCCTGAGTTCGCCATCGCCGAGCCGCCATGTGCCGGCGACCTTGGCGGGCACGATCCAGTGATAGGCGCGGCAGAAGCTCGAGCAGTTCTCGGCCAGCACGACGCTCTGGTCCGGCTCCCAATCGTCCATGGTGAAGGTGTTCGAGACGACCCGCGTGCCGGGCTTCATGTCGAGGATGGTCGGCCGGAGCTTGAGGTTGAGTTCAGGCAGCAGGAACAGCGTCAGCACCGTCGCCTGCGAGAAGTCCGATTCGAAGATGTCGCCCCGGACGAACCGCGCCCTGTCGGTCACGCCCTCCGCCTCGGCATTGCGCTGCGACAGCGTCACCATGTCGGGATTGTATTCGATGCCCATGGCCCGCACGCCGCGCTTGGCGGCGGTGATGACGGTGCGCCCATCGCCCGAGCCGAGATCGATCAGATAGTCGTCCTTCGTCACCTTGGCGATGTTGAGCATGCTGTCGACCAGCGCCTGCTGGGTCGGCACCCAGACGACGTCCTTCCCGGCCTGGCCCGAGCGCGGCACGTAGTCGGGAGCGGCTGCCGGATTCTGCGTGGCCTGCACGGGCTGGGCGTAAGGTGCCGCAGGCGCGAGGAAGCCGAGGGCGCAAGCGGTGGCGAGAATGTGAAGCCTCTTCATCATCTGTCTCCGTTGTCGAAAGCTGGGTTGGAAAGCCTTGGTTGGAGGTCTCGATCGGGCGAGTTCACTCGGCCGCTGCTGGCCTCGCGGCGCCGGGAATGACCTCCCCCTCAGCCCCCTGCTTGCGCCGGAACAGCAGGAGCGGCAGGCCCGCGAGCACCACCACGAGCCCCACCAGCGCGCCGCGGCCGGTATAGGCGAGGCTGGCATGCAGCATGTAGGCGCAGCCCAGACAGAACAGGATCGGCGTCAGCGGGTAGAGCGGCACACGGAACGGCAGATTCCGCCCCGGCTCGCGCCAGCGCAGGATCGGCAGCGCTGCGCCAACCAGCAGCAGGAAGGCCCAGAACACCGGCGCGCTGTAGTCGACCATGGACTGGAAGCCGTCCCGGCTCGCCGCGCCGAAACCGACGAGCAGCAGTGCGACGGCGCCTTGCAGCAGGAGCCCGTTCGCCGGGGCGCGGCCGCGTTCGTCCCACTCCCCGACCCGCGGCAGCAAGGTGAGATCCCGCGCCATGGCGAAATAGACCCGCGCGCCGGTAAAGATGGTGGCGTTGAGCGTCGAGAGCGCCGCGACCACGATGGCGAGGCTGACGATCACGGCGCCCGGCTCACCGGCCACCTGCCGCATCATATCCGCCGCCACCGCCTCCGAGGCCCGCAGGCCGTCGAGGCCGAGGATCGCGAGCAAGGCGAGATTGGCGAGCACGTAGATCGCGACGAGGATCACCGTGCCGATAGCCAGCACGCGCGCCATGTTGCGCGCCGGATTCTCCAATTCGCCCGAAAGATAGGCCGCCTCGTTCCAGCCGCCATAGGTCAGCAGCACGAAGACCATGGCGAGGCCGATGGCCGCCGTCCCGGGCGCAGGGGTAGCCGGCTGCGCCGGAGCATCGCCGCCGAAGAACAGGCCGAGCAGGATGATGGCGGCGAGCGCCCCGACCTCGATGAAGGTCATGAGGATCTGCAACCTCTTGCTCTGCACCGTGCCGATGACGTTGAGCGCCGTCAGCGCCACCACCGAAAGCGCGGCATAGAGCGCCGGTCCTATCGGTCCGATCGGCGCGACCTGCGCAGCGTAGTCGCCGAGTACGAAGGCGACCGCCGCGATCGCCCCGGTCTGGATCACGGCGCCGCGCGCCCAGCCGAACAGCATCGCGACGGGGCGGCCATAGGCACGGGCAAGGAAATGATACTCGCCGCCGGCGTGAGGATGCGCGGCGGCGAGCTCGGCATAGCAGAGCGCACCGATCAGCGTCGCCACGCCGCCCATGATCCAGACGCCGATGAAGGCCGCCTCGCTACCGACATTCGCGGCGACCACGGCCGGCGTCTTGAAGATGCCGATGCCGACGACGATGCCGACCATGATCGTCACGGCATCGAAGACGGACAAGCTCGGCTGCGGCTCGGCCTTGACGGCTGCGGGCATTCCGGTCCCCTCGGCTGATATGAAAAGTCGTACGACGGAAGTCGAAGGGGAGAATGCGGCGGGAATGGCGGTTGTTCCGCTCACAAAGCGGTCGGCAATCCTCACGGAGCCGTGAGCGGCGCGGAATTCGGCACGCGCCGCCACCGCGCGGCGAGAATGATTGACTTCGCCCGCCTCATCCTGTCTTCAAACCGGCCATGACCGATCTTTCGACCCTTCAGGCCCCGGCGGCCGAGGCGCCGCATGCGCGCCGGCGCACTTTCGCGATCATCTCGCACCCGGACGCGGGCAAGACGACGCTCACCGAGAAGCTGCTCTATTTCGGCGGCGCCATTCAGCTCGCCGGCGAAGTGCGCGCCAAGCAGGGCCGTCGCCAGACCTCATCCGACTGGATGAAGATCGAGCGCCAGCGCGGCATCTCGGTCGTCACCTCGGTGATGACCTTCGAATATGGCGGGCACGTCTTCAACCTGCTCGATACGCCCGGCCACGAGGACTTCTCGGAAGACACCTACCGCACGCTGACCGCCGTCGACGCCGCCGTCATGGTGATCGACGCCGCCAAGGGCATCGAGGACCGCACCAAGAAGCTGTTCGAGGTCTGCCGGCTGCGCGACATCCCGATCGTCACCTTCATCAACAAGGTCGACCGCGAGACGCGCGATCCCTTCGACCTGATCAACGAGATCGAGACGACGCTGGCGCTCGACGTCGCGCCGATGACCTGGCCGGTCGGCCGCGGCCGCGAATTCGTCGGCACCTACGATCTCAAGGCCAATACCTTCCGCCGCAACCAGAAGGGCGACGAGCGCGCCGAGGACCGCCAGGTCTCCGGTTGGGACGATCCGCTCTTCGACGAATTGCTGCCGCACGGCGCCGCCGAGACCTGGCGCGAGGAGGTCTTCCTCGCTGCCGAGGGGCTGAAGCCCTTCGATCTCCAGGCCTTCCGCGAGGGCCATCTGACGCCGCTCTATTTCGGCGCAGCGCTCCGTGACTACGGCGTGCGCGACCTGATCGACGCGCTCGGCGCCTATGCCCCGAGCCCGCGCGCGCAAGCGTCCGACAAGCGCCCGATCGAGGCGGACGAGCCGAAGATGACCGGCTTCGTCTTCAAGATCCAGGCGAACATGGACCCGAACCATCGCGACCGCATCGCCTTCATGCGCATCTGCTCGGGCAAGCTGTCGCGCGGCATGAAGGCCAAGCTCGTCCGCACCGGCAAGCCGATGCCGCTCAACGCCCCGCAATTCTTCTTCGCCCGTGATCGCTCGATCGCGGAAGAAGCCTTTGCCGGCGACATCGTCGGCTTGCCCAATCACGGCACCTTGCGCATCGGCGACACGCTGACCGAGGGCGAGGACATCGTCTTCAAGGGCGTGCCGAGCTTCGCCCCGGAAATCCTGCGCCGCGTCAAATTGAAGGACGCGATGAAGGCCAAGAAGCTGCGCGAGGCGCTGCAGCAGATGGCCGAGGAAGGCGTCGTCCAGCTCTTCCTGCCCCATGACGGCGCCCCCGCCATCGTCGGCGTCGTCGGCGCCCTCCAGCTCGACGTGCTCAAGGAACGGATGGACGCGGAGTATTCGCTCCCGGTCGATTTCGAGCCCTGCCAGTTCTCGATCGCGCGCTGGGTCTCCTCGGAGGACAAGGTCGCGCTGGCCAAGTTCGTCGGCCACAAGCCCTCGGCCATGGCGGATGATCTCGACGGCGACCCGGTCTTCATGGCGTCCAGCCAGTTCACGTTGAAATACGATGCCGAGCGGGCGCCCGACATCACCTTCTCGGACGTGAAGGACTACCAGAAGGTCACGAAGGCCTGAGCCCCGCCTGCGTCATGCTCGGGCTTGACCCGAGCATCCACGTGTTGAACACGGCTCTCCGTGGATGGTCGGGACAAGCCCGACCATGACGGCAGAGGAAAGGTCCGGCGTCACCCCGCCCGATTGCCGGACACCACCGCCAGCGCCGCGACGAACCTGTCGAGATCAGCTTCCATGATGTAGGGCGCCGGCGAGATGCGGATCGTGTTGCCCTTGGCGACGCCGCCGCGACGCACCGTCATCACCTTGTGCTGGTCGCGCAGCGTCGCCACGATCGCGTTGGTGTCGGCGGGCGAGCGCTTGCCGGTCAGCGCGAAGGAGGTGATGCCGGCGACCATGCTCGGATCGTCCGGCGTCTGGATTTCGACGCCCTTGAGCTCGCGCGCCCTGGCGACCCAGTAATTGCGCAGATGGCGGTAGCGCGCTTCCTTGGCCTGCGGCCCGATCTCCCGGTGCAGGGCGAGCGCCGCCGGAACGGTGAGCTGAGCGGCGAAGTTCGGCGTGCCCGTATGCAGGCGCGAGCGGATGTCGTCGGCCTTGAAATCCTCGTCGGCCATATAGGGGTCGATATCGGCGAGACGCTCCCGGGCGATGTAGATCATGCCGACGCCGAGCGGCGCACCGATCCATTTATGCAGGTTGAAGCCGATGAAATCGACGCCGAGATCCTTGGCCTGGAAGTCGATCTGGCCCCAGCTATGGGCGGCATCGAGGATGACGTCGGCGCCGCGCGCCTTCGCCATGGCCGCGATCTCCTTCACCGGCATCATCAGGCCGGTACGGTGGCTGACATGGGTCAGCAGGAGAAGCTTGGTCTTCGGATTCGCCTTCAGGGCGGCATCATAGGCGTCGAGCACGGCCTGGCGCGTCGCGGGTTCCGGAATGTCGAACTTCGCCACCGCGACACCGCGCCGATCCTTCAGCCAGTTCATCGCATACTGCATCGAATCGTAGTCGAGATCGGCATAGAGCACGGTGTCGCCGGGCTTCAGCTTGTTGTAGCCCGAGATCAGCGCCTGGAGCGCCTCGGTCGCGCCGCGCGACAGCGCG
Organism: Allobosea spartocytisi; assembly: GCF_014764685.1. Taxonomy (NCBI): domain Bacteria; kingdom Pseudomonadati; phylum Pseudomonadota; class Alphaproteobacteria; order Hyphomicrobiales; family Alloboseaceae; genus Allobosea; species Allobosea spartocytisi. The sequence goes on along the minus strand of NZ_JACXWY010000008.1, from coordinate 207,226 downwards.
ATCTCCTCACGCGCGACGCCGAGAAACTCCGCGAGCGGAGTCCGAACGTTGTCGAGATCCGCCCCGATCTTGGTCCGGGCATAGACCGTGTTCTCGAAATTCACGAAATCGGTCAGGCGCTTGTATTCCGCCTTCACCGGCTCAGCCATGATGCCCCAATAGCCGTTCTCGAGGTTCACCATGTCGGGCGTGACGCTGTAGAGGCCGCGCACAGCCTGCCAGTAGCCCGTATCCGCCCCGAGGTTCGATGTCGGCAATGCCGGCAGCGAACGCGCAAGAACCGGCCCCGCCAGCGCGGCGGTCCCGAGGCCGAGCAACAGCGCGCGGCGGCTGGTCTGAGGAACCGGGTTCGACATGCTCATGATCTCCTGGGACGGCCCGCGCGGGAGGTAGCGCCCAGCTGTCTCAGTGCTGTGACATGTCCCACATCCGCGTTCCGCGAACCGACCTGGCCCGGCCCTCAATGTCCCGGCAGCGCGAATCCCAGCGGGACCGCCGTCGTCGATTTCAGCTCCTCCATGGCGAACATCGAGGTCACATCGGAGAGGTCGATGCGCGAGATCAGCTTCTTGTAGAGCGCGTCATAGGCGGCGATATCGGAGACGCAGGCCTTGAGCAGATAGTCGATCTCCCCGCTCATCCGGTAGAAATCGACGATCTCCGGCAGGTCCTGGACGGCGGAATGGAAGCGTTCCAGCCATTCCATCGAATGCCGCGCCGTCCTGACCGCGATGAAGACGGTGACGCCGGCATTGAGCTTTTCCCGGTCGAGCAGCGCGACGCGGCGCTTGATGTATCCGCCCTCCTCCAGCTTCTGCACCCGCCGCCAGCATGGCGAGGGCGAAAGCCCGACCGACTCCGCCAGCTCCGCCAGCGGCAGGCTCGCATCCTCCTGCAAACGCGCGAGAATGCGCAGGTCGAAAGCATCGAGCTTGGCCATATGTCCTCGGCAGATTCGGAACCAGCTTCTTACCCGAAGCATACACGGGGATTATTTTTCCATATTTTCTGGAATCAAGGGCATGAAATTTCGCTAAGAGCAAAAAATTCTCGATCTCTGCAAACCGCTGCCCGCCCTCTCCCGGTACCATTCTCCTGGTCGGATCGAGAGGGTGACGGAATGCAGGGTTTTCTGAGCGCGGAGCGGCAGGGCGCGGTGCTTCGCAGCCTGCGTAGCGACGAGGGAACGCTCTCGCGGGACTATCTCGCCGCTGCCCGCGATGTACTGCGCGAGCTCGTCGCCATGCCCGATCTGATCCAGCGCCTGCCGCTCGAGCGTAAGCCCGGCTGTTACGCCCGCAACCTGCTCGCCGGCGACGAGAATGTCAGCATCTGGGCGATCGTCTGGGGCGAGGGCTCCGCGACCTCGATCCATGATCATCATTGCTCCTGCTGCTTCGGCGTCGTCTCGGGCGTCGTCACCGAGACCTGGTATCGCGCCATCGACGCCAGCCGCGCCGTCCCGACCGAGGAACAGCAGCGGCAGCCCGGCTATGTCGCCTGCATGCTGCCCTCGGGACCGAATATCCACCGGATGCGCAATTTCGGGCCGGGCGAGGCGATCTCGATCCATATCTACGGCTTCGACCACGAGGCCCATGCCTCCTCGATCGAGACGGAATACACCGCCGTCGGCGGCTGATCTCGGGCCGCCCCCGGGCAACTTATCCCCGCGATGCACCGCCACGCGATGATGGCCTCCTTTGCAGGAGGCCAGCCATGTCGCTCAGAGGCATCGTCGCATACATCTCCGGGACATCGCCGCAACCCGAACTCGCCGTCACCCGCGAGCGCCTTCTGCGCCTCACGCCGAGCGGGAAAGCCGATATCGTCGACGGTGTCGCCCAGCGCTTCGACGCTCTCGCCCGCGAGCACGACGTCTCGACCCGGCTGCGTCTATGCCACTTCCTCGCCCAGGCCGCCCATGAGACGGACGGCTTCCGCGCGCTGGAGGAATATGGCGGCGCGAGCTATTTCCTGCGCTATGAAGGCCGGCAGGACCTCGGCAACACCCAGGCCGGCGACGGCATCCGCTATCACGGCCGCGGTATCTTCCAGCTCACCGGTCGCGCCAATTACCGCCGCTTCGGCAAGATCATCGGCATCGATCTCGAAGCCGTGCCGGAGCGCGCCAAGGAGCCGGACATCTCGCTCCTCGTTGCCTTCGCCTATTGGAGCGAGCGCGCGATCAGTGCTGCAGCCGACGCCGACGACGTCGCCGCCGTGACGAAGCTGATCAATGGCGGCCGCAACGGGCTGGCGGAACGGGCGCGCTATCTGGAAAAGGCAAAAGGGATTTGGGTGTGATCCCCTGGCGCACGCGTCATTCTCGGGCGAAGCGAAGCGCAGACCCGAGAATCTCGTGACCAGAAAGCTGGTTTCGGAGATGGTCGGGTCAGGCTCGACCATGACGGCAGGCGGTAGCCGCTCAACCGTGCCCCGCCTTCAGCGCCTGGTCGAAATCGGCGTAGAGATCCTCGACATCCTCGATGCCGGTCGACAGCCTGAGCAGGTCTGTCGGGCAAGGCGAGCCGGCGCCCTCGATCGAGGCGCGATGCTCGATCAGGCTTTCGACGCCGCCAAGCGAGGTCGCCCGCTTGTAGAGCTCGACATGCGCCGCCGTCCGGATCGCCGCCTGTTCGCCGCCCGTAACCTGGACCGAGAGCATGAAGCCGAAGCCGTTCTCCATCTGCCGCGCCGCGATGTCGTGGCCGGGATGCTGCGGCAGGCCGGGATAGAGCACGCGCGCCACCAGCGGATGCGCCGAAAGCCGCTGCGCCAGCGCCATGGCCGAAGCCGACTGGCGCTCCTGCCGGACATGGAGCGTGCGCATGCCGCGCATCAGCAGATAGGCCTCGAACGGCCCGAGGATGCCGCCCTGCCCCCTCCGCACCGTCTTGATGCGGCTCCAGAATTCATCATCCTCGCGGGCGCAAAGCGCGCCGGCGATGACGTCGGAATGGCCGTTCAGCACCTTGGTCGCCGAATGCATCACGATGTCGGCGCCGAGCGTCAGCGGCCGCGTATGCACCGGCGAGGCGCAGGTCGAATCGACCGCGAGCTTGGCCCCGGCCTTGTGCGCGATCTCGGCGACGGCGGCGATGTCGGTGATCGTCCAGAGCGGGTTGGAGGGCGTCTCGGCCCAGATGAGCTTGGTCACGCCGGGCTTCACGGCGGCCTTCAGCGCGGCGAGATCGTCGGTCTCGACGAACTCGACATTCAGGCCCCAGCGCTTCGCCTCGGTCATCAGCCAGTTGCGCAGCGCCCAGTACATCACCTTGGAGGCGACGACATGGTCGCCGGGCGAGAGCGCCAGGAACACGGCCGTCGCCGCCGCAGAGCCCGAACCGAACAGCAGCGCCCCGCCCTTCGCCTCCTCCAGCATCGCGAGCAGGCTTTCGGCCTCGCGTGTCGTCTCATTGTCCGGCCGCCCGTAGATGAAGCCGGTCGAATAGCCGTTGTCCTCGTCGCGGATATAGGTCGTCGCGACATGGATCGGCGGCACCACAGCCTTGGTGACGGGATCGATCTTTCCCATGGCTTGCGCCGTGAGGCTCCGCGGGCTCCAGCTCTTCGTGCTCATTGTCTCTCCGGGCCTTCCTGCTTTGCGCGGCGCTCTCGCCTATATCGACGGCTGACCACACTCTAGCGCGCGATCGTAATTTTAATTGGCGTTTTTCGCCGACAAGCGACTATTTTCGTCATCAGAGGATCCAACGTGACGAAAATCGCCGATCTCGACCGCTTCGATCATGCGCTGCTGGAGGAAATGCAGCGCGACAACCAGACCCCGGCGCGCATCCTGGCCGAACGGGTCGGGCTGTCGCAAAGCGCCGTGCTGCGTCGGTTACGCCGGCTGCGGGCGGAGAAGATCATCACCGCGGACGTCTCGGTCGTGAGCCCGGCCGTGCTCGGCGTGCCCGTTACGATCCATGTGCTGGTCTCGCTGGTGCAGGGCTCGCAGCTCGCCGACGCATTCGCGCGCAAGCTGGGTTCGCGCCCCGAGATCAGGCAGGCATCCTATGTGACCGGAGGCGCCGATTTCGTCCTCCACCTCCAGGTGGAGAGCATGGAAGCCTATGCCGCCTTTGCCCGCGAGGTCTTCCACGACGATCCCAATGTCGCGTCGTTCTACACCTATGTCGCCATGCGCGAAGTGGTCGGCCCGCTGCGGAAAGGCCCACAGGAACGTCGCGCCTCCCCGCTGCCGAGGCGCACCTCATAGGACAGTCGTTAAGACGCTCGCCTACCCGATCGAACGCTCGATCACCTTCAGCACCGTGGCGCGCAGCTCGGCAATGGTGAAGGGTTTCGTCATCACCTCCTCCACGATCGCCTCGAGGCTCTTCGCCCGCTCGCGCTGCTCGGCATAGCCGGTCATCAGCATGATGGTCAGCTCCGGGAACTGCTGCTTGGCGGCGAGCGCCAGCGCGATGCCGTCCATCAGCGGCATGCGGATATCGGTCAGCAGCAGGTCGAAATGGCCCTGCTCGGCGATGAGGATGTCGAGCGCCTCGGCTCCGTCCGCAGCGGTGATGCAGGTGTGACCATCCATGCCGAGCCCGCGCGCGACCAGCGCGCGCAACGGCTCCTCGTCATCGACGACCAGAATACGCGACATGGCAGTTCCTCAGATGCCCGGCAGACCGGCCTGATCCTCGGTTTCGATGACGCCGACGAAGGGCAGTTGCCGATAGGAATGGGCGACATCCATGCCGTAGCCCACGACGAAATAATCCGGACATTCGAAGCCGACATGATCAGCCACGATGTTGACGGCGCGCTTGTTCGGCTTCTCCAGCAACACGGCGGTCGAGACCGAGCGGGCGCCGCGCGCCGCCAGCAGATCCTTGGCGAAGGCGAGCGTGCGGCCGGATTCGAGGATGTCGTCGACCAGCAGCACGTCGCGCCCGCGCACCTCGCTCTGCACGTCGCGCAGGATTTCGACCTGGCCGGTGGAGACGGTCCCCGTCCGGTAGCTCGACAGGTGGATGAACTCGACCTGGGGCGCGAGGCCGACACGATGCATGGCGCGGATCAGATCGGCGGCAAACATGAAGCTGCCCTTGAGGACGGCGACGACGAGCAAGTCCTTCGGCTGGCTGTCGGCGACCGCCTGCGCGATCTCCGCATTGCGCTGCGCGATCGCAGCCTCGTCATAGAGCACCCTGATCCGCCGTTCCGGCATAATGACTCCTGCTTTCGTGACTTATGGCCGCGAAGGTTCCCGCGCAGGGCTTGCGCCGAGAACGTTCGCGGCGGGTTGATATCGTACGTTCGGGCCGCCGCAAACCGCAGGGCGGGGGCATCGTTGCAAGATTAATGCGCGCTCGCGATATTGGCCGTGCCCGCCGTGGAAGTGAAGCGCACCTGCACCGAGCGCCCCTTTTCCGGCGGGGACGCCAGCCTTGCGCGGAAGCGCATCAGCTCGGCCGGCTCCAGCACGCCGCGCGGCGGCTCCGTGGTCCAGCTATAGAGGGTCTGCCCGGCCTCGTCCTTTACCGAAACCTGGATCGGCGGCACCTTGGTCCTGCCTTTCGCGATATTGGTGACGTCGCCCTCGACGACGAGGAAACGGCTTTGCCCATCGTCGATCAAGCCGCTCTCGACGGCCGTCAGGCTCAGGCCCCGGACATTCACCGGCAGGCCGATCCGCTCGAACAGACCTGCGAGCTGCGGCGCGGCCTGAACCACGAGATTGCGTTGCCAGGCCAGTCCGGCCAGGAGCGTGACGCCGGCCAGCGCCGCGACGGCGGGCAGCGCGAGCCCCTTGCGCCCCACGACCACGGCTTTGCCGAAGCGCGCCCTGTATCCCGCCGAAGGACGGGTTTCCGGCGGCACGACCGGCGGCGGCTCCTCCTCAGGCACGCCCGCCTCGCCCGCCGTAGCGTCCTCGGCAACGACTGCGGCGATCTCCGCCTCGATCGCGGCTGCTCGCTCCAGCTCCTCGGCCAGCAGGGCCTGCGTCTCCTCGACGCTCGGCGCCGGCGGCATCTCGCTCGCCGCATCGACATGCCACAGCGTCTTGCATTGGGCGCAGCGCACCTTGCGCCCGCCCGGCCCCAGTTTGGCCGCGTCGAGCTCATACTGACTGGCGCAGGAGGGACAGACGATCAGCATGAAGGCAGCGTGGTTTCCTGCGATGAACGGCACCGGCAGTCGGCACCGAGTCTTTCCGGGCCTTTCGCCGGCGGCAAGCCACGGCGAAGCATTGCTTCGGCCAACCGAGGCAACCGGCTTCATTGACGCGATTTATGGTTAACGTCGCGTGAAGAATCTTGGGGGCATGTTGAGGCGTGCGCAGCGGCTCGGTGCGCCGCCGCTTACGATATAGCATTGCTGCGCCGGCCGGGATTTCTGCCGGCCGTGCGCTATGGGACGAGGAAGACGGCTTGGTTCGTTTCGAGAATGTCGGCCTGCGTTACGGCATGGGCCCGGAGGTGCTGAAGGACATCAACTTCAGCATTGCGCCGCGCTCGTTCCAGTATCTGACCGGGCCGTCCGGCGCCGGCAAGACGACGCTGATGCGCCTCATCCTGATGGCGCTGAAGCCGACGCGCGGCCTCGTCAACCTCTTCGGGCAGGATGTCTCGCGCCTCGACGGATCGACGCTGACGGCCTTCCGCCGCCGCATGGGCGTGGTCTTCCAGGATTTCCGCCTGCTCGACCATCTCACCGTCTACGAGAATGTCGCGCTGCCGCTGCGCGTGCTCGGCAAGGAAGAGGCGAGCTATCGCGCCGAGGTCGTCGAGCTTCTGCGCTGGGTCGGCCTCGGCGAGCGCATGCATGCCGTGCCGGCGGTTCTCTCCGGCGGCGAGAAGCAGCGCGCGGCCATCGCCCGCGCCCTGATCGCGCGGCCCGAGCTGCTCCTGGCCGACGAGCCGACCGGCAATGTCGATCCCGGCCTCGGCCGCCGCCTGCTGCGCCTGTTCATGGAGTTGCAGCAGCTCGGCACCGCCGTGATCATCGCCACCCACGACCTCAACCTCATGGACATCTACGACGCGCCGCGTCTCGTCCTGGCCGACGGGCATCTGCATGTCGATGCCTGAAGCCATCGAATACGACCACGAGGCACGCGAGGAGAAGGCCCTGCCGACCAATCTCCGGCGCGGCCAGCCGCTCGTGCCGGTCGATACGGTGGCCGGCCGCGCGCTGATGGCCGTGATCGCGATCCTGACCTTTCTCGCCGCGCTGAGCGCCGGGGCAGCCGTGCTCGCCGCGCGCGCCTCCGACCAGTGGCGCGGCGCCGTCTCCGACGAGATGACCATCCAGATCCGCCCGGAGGCGCGCCGCAACATCGAGGAAGACGTCGCCAAGGCCGTGGCGATGGCCCAGGCGCTCGACGGCATCGAGAGCGTGCGTGCCGTGCCCAAGGCGGAATCCGACAAGCTGCTCGAACCCTGGCTCGGCACCGGCCTCGACCTCGTCGAATTGCCGGTGCCCCGGCTCATCGTGCTGAAGCTCAGGCCCGGCGCCTCTCCCGACATCGCCCGCTTCGGCCCGGCCCTGCGCAACGAGGTGTCGACGGCGATCCTCGACGATCACCGGGTCTGGATCAGACGGCTTTCGGCGATGGCGAGCACGATCATCGTCTCCGGCTTCGTCATCGTGCTGCTCGTGCTGACGGCGGCGGCACTGGCCGTCGCCTTCGCGACGCGGGGCGCCATGGCGGGCAGCCGCGAAAGCGTCGAGGTGCTGCATTTCGTCGGCGCCGGCGACGATTTCATCGCGCGCGAGTTCCAGAGCCGCTTCATCCGGCTCGGCCTGCGCGGCGGCGCGATGGGCGGCCTCGCCGCCATCGTCGCGATCGCGCTTCTGGGCTTCGTCTCGTCCTTCTGGTCGACGGCGCCGGAGGCGGAGCAGTTGCAGGCCCTGTTCGGCGCCTTCGAGATCGGCTGGGCCGGCTATGCCGCGGTCGTGCTCGTCGCCCTGGTCGTCGCCGCCATCGCCGGGCTCGTCTCGCGCTTCACCGTGCGCCACTACCTGAAGGTGCTGGCATGACGACGCGGCGCAACGACAATTTGCCTCGTGCCGCCGTTATGCCCGATTGGCCGGTTAGGTTCGCGCCATGGCCATGATTGGCAGCAGCAACGACCATCTCGCGGTGGGCGCTACGGTGACGTCCGTTTCGCGCGGCGGGCTGTCGCGTCGTCGTATCCTGGCGCTCGCGGCCATCGCGACCACCACCCTCGGTGCGGTCCTTTTCGTCTGCGGCTATGCCCGCTTCGCGGCCGGGATCGAGGCCCGTGAGCCGGTCGCGACGCCGCAGACCGATGCGATCGTCGTCGTCACCGGCGGCTCGCAGCGCATCGGCGACGCCATCGGCCTGCTCGGAGCCGATCGCGGCGCGCGCCTCCTCATCAGCGGCGTCAACGAGAAGACCAGCCGCGAGGAGCTCGCCCGGCTCAACCCGGCATCGCGTGACCTGCTCGCCTGCTGCGTCGATCTCGACTACCGCGCGCGCAATACCATCGGCAACGCGATCGAGACCCGCCGCTGGGTGCGTCGGCACGGCTTCCGCTCGCTGCTGGTGGTGACGTCGAACTATCACATGCCGCGCACCTTGGCCGAGTTTTCCCATGCCATGCCAGGCCTGCGTTTCATCGCCCATCCCGTCGTCACCGATCAGCTCGACACCGCGGGCTGGTGGTACCGCTGGTCGACGATCAGGCTGCTCGCCCCGGAATACGTCAAATATCTCGTGGCGCGGCTGCGCAGCTTCGTCGAGGACGACCCGGAATATTCCCGGCTTTCGGTCATCATCGGCGGCCGCAAGCCGGTCTCGCCGAAGCCGGCCGAAGTCCTGGGCCCGGAGGCCGAAAGGCGCTCGCATCTGCGCGGGGCCACCCATCGCGACGGCTGAGTGACTCCTCGAAAGCCTCCTGAGCCCTCATCCTGAGGAGCCATTCCGCGGCTCCTCCGGATGAGGACTGTGTTTCCGACACGGCCCGAGACAATTCCAAGTCCGCAAGCGCTTGACCGGCGCCGCGTCTCGGGCTCATTGCGGGCCCATGCTGATCCTGCGCTCGCTCGCCTTCAACGTCCTGTTCTATGCCAATCTCATCCTCTGGCTGATCTTCGTGGTGTTGCCGGCGCTGCTGCTCCCGCAGGCGGTGCTTCGGAACGTCGCCGCGGCCTGGTCGCACAGCTCGCTCTGGCTGATGCGCGTCGTCGCCGGCACGCGCTACGAGATCATCGGGCGCGAGAACATTCCCGAAGGCGGGTTGATGGTCGCCGCCAAGCACCAGTCCTTCTGGGAGACCTTTACCCTCTTCACCCTCTTTCCGGACCCGGTCTTCATCCTGAAGCGGGAACTGATGCGCATCCCGGTCTTCGGCTGGTGCCTCGCCAAGCTCAGGATGATCCCGGTCGATCGCGGCGCCCGCGCCCGCGCGCTCAAGGACGTCACGCGCCTCGCCAAGATCGAGCTGGGCCAGAAGGGCCGCCAGCTCCTGATCTTCCCGGAGGGGACCCGCCGCCCGCCCGGCGCGCCGCCGGCCTACAAATTCGGCGTCGCCCATCTCTATGCCGAGATGGGCGTGCCCTGCCTGCCCGTCGCGGTGAATTCGGGCCTGTATTGGCCGCGCCGCCAGTTTCTGCGGCGCCCGGGGACGATCCGGCTGGAGATCCTGCCGCCGATCATGCCGGGCCTGGACAAGACGAGCTTCCAGCACGAATTGCAGGAGCGCATCGAGACGGCCAGCGACCGGCTGCTGGCCCAGGGCCGCGCCGAGCTGGCCGCCCGCGGCCTGGATCCGCTCGCGAACTCCTGACATATCCTGACAGCAGCATCGCCTCGCCCGAACCGGGCCCGGTTGACTTATCCCCGCAGCGTTCCCATTTTGTTCCTATTGCAGGAGGAACGAATATGGCTGCCCTCGCCTATCGCTTCACCCCGGACCTGTTCGATGAACCGGCCCCGGCGCCGGAGACAGTGGCCCGCGAGATGCCGTTGCGCAGCACGGCTGCGCTGAGCGAGCGTCGCTTCACCGCCTGGCGCGGCCGCTCGGGCCGGCGCTATGTCGCCTCGGTCTTCGCCGCCGACGACACCCATCCCCTGAGCTTCACCGATGCGGTGCTGCTCGCCGTCTCGGCCGAGCGGCAGATCATCGCGGTCCGCGATTCCGGCCCCTTCGGCGTCGAGGCGGCGCTGGCACGCTGGCAGCGCGCCGTCTCCGAGGCCGGCGCGAAGGAGATCCACGTCCATCTCCTCGCCGAGGACGGCGCCAGCCGCCGCGCGGCCCTGCTCGACCTGATGCCCCAGGCGGAAACGGCGGGCTAGCGCATCGGCCCGACCTCACGGCCCCATGATATGGTTCGGCAGCCAGGTCGTCAGCGGCGGCCAGAGCGTGATCGCGGCCAGCACCACCAGCAGCGGCACGAGCCAGGGCAGGATCGCCTTCGACATCGCCTCGAACGAGACGTTGGCGATGCGCGTCACCACGAAGAGCACGACGCCGATCGGCGGATGGATCGTCCCCAGGATCAGGTTCAGGATCATGATGATGCCGAACTGAACCGGGTCGATGCCGAAGCTGTTCGCCGCCGGCACCAGGATCGGGATCAGGATCAGCATCGCCGCCAACGCCTCCATGAAGCAGCCGACGACGAGCAGGATGAGGTTGCAGACCAGCAGGAAGACGAGCGGATGCGCGATCGTCTCGACGATCAGCGGCGTCAGCGTCTGCGGCACGCGCGAGATCGACATGCACCAGCCGAGAGCGCCCGCGGCCATCACCAGCACGGCGACGAGCCCCATCGTCTCGACCGTGTCGATCAGGATCGGCCAGAGCTGCTTCACCTCCAGCGTTCGGTAGACGAAGAAGCCGAGGAAGAGCGCGTAGAGGCAGGCGACGGCCGCGGCTTCCGTCGGCGTGACGAGGCCCGAGAACATGCCGCCCAGGATGATCGGCGGCGTCATCAGCGCGAAGAAGCCGTTCAGGAAGCTGCGGCCGATCTCGCGGAAACCCTTGAACCCTTCCTTCCGGAAGCCCTGTCGCCTGGCGATGAACATCACCATCACCATCAGCGACAAGCCCATCAGGATGCCGGGGATGACGCCGCCGATGAACAGCCGCCCGATCGAGACATCCGCCGTGACGCCGTAGATCACCATCGGCAGCGAAGGCGGGATGATCGGCCCGATCGTCGCCGCCGCGGCGGTGATCGCCGCCGCCGTCTCCGGCCGGTAGCCGGCTTTCTGCATGGCGCGGATCTCGATGGCGCCCGAACCCGCCGCATCCGCCACCGCCGAGCCGACCATGCCGGCGAAGATCATGCTGGTCAGGATCGAGGCATGGGCATAACCGCCGCGCAGCCAGCCGATCACCGAGGTCGCGAAGGCGACGATGCGGTCGGTGATGCGCGCCGCCGCGAGGATGTTGCCCATCAGGATGAAGAGCGGCGCCGCGACGATCGGGAAGGAGTTCATCGCCTGCGCCATCTTCTGCGGCACGATCGAGGCCGAGAGTTCGCCGATCAGCACGAAGGCGAAGGCCGCGAGCCCCATCGAGGCGAAGAGCGGGAAGCCCGCCAGGATCGAGAGCAGCCAGACGGCCGAGATCTTGAAGATCAGCGCGCTCATTCGGCCGGCTCCTGCAGCGTCGCCGCGACCGGCTCATAGGGAGAGGTCCGCCAGTTCATGAGGTTGCCGACGAATTCGGCGAGGCCCTGCAGCACGGTTACGATCCCCGCCAGCACCATCGGCGCGTAGAGCAGGCCCATCGAGAGCGGCACGGTCGTCGCCTCGAGATCGTAATTGGCCTGCACGAGATGGATGGAATACCAAACGGTCAGGCCGCCGAAGACGACCATGGCGAGCTGCATGAGCGCTTCCGCCGAGCGCCATCCCCGCGCCGGCAGCATGTCGTGGAAGAAGCGGATGCGGATATGGGCGCGCCTGCGGCTGGCGAGTATCCAGCCGGTGACGGCGACCCACAGCATCAGGAAGCGCGAGACCTCGTCGGTCCAGATCAGCGGCTCGCCGACGGCGCGGGTGACGATGCCGAGCGACACCGTGACCAAGAGCGCGACGAGGAGAAGCGCGGCGATCACCTCCATCACCCGGTCGAACAGCCTGGGCCAGAGCGTCATGCGGATTGCCTTTTCTCGATACCTGGAAGCCCGAGCTCAGCCCTCATCCTGAGGAGCGCTCCTAAGGAGCGCGTCTCGAAGGATGGTCCAGTTGGTTCCGGAGTCTCCGGGAACATCCTTCGAGACGCCGCTTCGCGGCTCCTCAGGATGAGGGCTGAGCACAGGGAAAGGTCACAGCGCCTGGATGCGGTCCCAGAGGCCCTTGCCCCATTTGCTCTCGAACTTGGCCGGGACCGTTGCCAGCACCGGCTTGCGGAAGGCCTCGTTGTCCGGCGTCGTCACCGTCATGCCCTGCTTGCCGAGGCTGTCGGCCAGGCTCTTCTCCTGCTCCAGGATCTCGTTGTCCTGCCAGGCCGCGGCTTTGTCGACGGCGGCGACGATGACGGCGCGATCGGCCTGCGGGATCTTCTGCCAGGCGGCCTCGTTCACGATCACGAGCCGCGGCGTGATGATGTGCGCCGTCAGCACGAGATATTTCTGCACCTCCGCCAGCTTGGCCGAGGCGATGGTCGGGAGCGGGTTCTCCTGCCCGTCGACCGCGCCCTGGGAGAGCGCGAGGTAGAGCTCGGAGAAGTTCAGCGGCGTCGGCCGTGCGCCCCAGGCCTCGGCCATGGCGCGGAAGGTGTCGACCTCCGGCACGCGCAGCTTGAAGCCCTTCATGTCCTCGACCGAGTTGATCGGCTTCTTGCCGCTGGTGAGGTGGCGCACGCCATAATAATTGACGCCGATCATGCGCATGCCGCGCTTCTCGACCAGCGCCTTGTTGAGCTCGTCGATCAGCGGGGATTTCAGCGCCCGCGTCATATGCGCCGCGTCCTTCCAGATATAGGGCGCCTCGATGATCGAGAGCTGCGGCACGAACTGGCCGAGCTGCGCCGCGCCTTCCGTGACCATCGTCAGGGCGCCGCTGGCGACCGACTCGACCATGTCCCGCGACGAGCCGAGCTGCCCGTTCGGGAAGGACTGGACATCGATGCGCCCGCCGGTCTTCTCCTTGATCTCGGTGCCGGCCTTCACCGCGCTCTGCGGCGAGGGGTGGGTCGCCGGCTGGCCGTCGGCCCAGCGCAGGACGAGGGCCTGCGCCCGCAGGATCGAGGGGGCGGCGATGGCTGCCGAGCCCGCGGCAGCGGCGGCCAGGAAATCGCGTCTGCTCTGCTTGATCATCTCTGTTTCCTCCGGAGGCGGCCGGTGTTCCGGCTCGTTATGGTCTTCGCTCTCAGTATTGCATCGCCCGCGTCCGGGCGTTGCCGATATGGGTGGCCATCGCCGCAGCGGCGCGCTCGGGATCGCGCGTCTCGATCGCCGCGATGATGGCGAGATGGTCCTGCATCACCGGGATGATGATGCTGTTGTGGATGCGGGTCTCGTATTGCCGGATCAGCCGGATCTTGAGCCAGGTGACCCGGAAGGCTTGGGCAACGATCTCGTTGTCGAGATGGTCGATGATCGCCTCGTGCATCAGCCGGTCGATGTCCTCGGCATCCTCGATCAGCCGCTCGTCGCCGCCGGCCTCGGCTCGGGCGACGATCGCCTCGTGCCGGGCCCGCTGCTCGGCGATCTCGGCGTCGGTCGCGTTCTGCGCATAGAGCGCCGTCGCCTCCTTCTCGAGGAAGAGCCGGAACTGGAAGGCGTTGCGGATCAGGTTCAGGTCGACATGGGCGACCTGCATGCCGCGCTGCGGCACGGTCTTGATCAGCCCCTCCGCCTCGAGCCGCGGGATCAGCTCGCGGATCGCGCCGAGCGGAAAGCCGGTCATCGCCACGAGCTCGCGCTGGGTCACGAACTGGCCGGGCTTGATCTCGCGCGCCAGCAGCCGCTCGGTGAAGGAGGCATAGGCGCGCTCCCTCAGCTTCAGCGGCTCGCCTTCGCGCGGTTCCTGCTCCGGCTGATTCACAATCCCTCCTTCAGGTTGCCCTGGTTCAGGCCGCCTTTGCCTGCGTAATCGAATCGAAGGCTGCAAAGAGCCGCTTGCGGGTGGCCTCGTCCAGTGCTTCCAGCGGCGGGCGCATTGCCCCATAGCCCGGATCGCCATGGACATGGCCCGTCAGCGCCTTCACCGCCGCCAGCACCGGATAGGAGCAGATCTCGTCGACGAGCGCATTCACCACCGGGCTGTCCTTGCCCTCATAGACCATCGGCCGCAGCAATGCCGGCACCAGATTGGCGACGCCGCAGATCGAGCCCTGCGCACCGTTGCGCACCGCCCTCGCGAGCTGGCGCTCGTCGCCGACGAGAATGGCGAGCTCGCCATGCGCCTTCAGCAGCGCCTCGGTGTTGGCATAGTCGCCAGAGGAATCCTTGACGCCGGCGACGAGCCCGGGGAAGGCCGTCTTCAGCCGCTGCACCAGCCCGACGCTGATCTCGACCGCCGTCACCGAGGGGATATGGTAGAGGATGACATTGCGGGCCGAAGCGCCCAGCTTCTCGAAGAACTGCGAGAACCAGACATAGAGTCCTTCGTCGCTGACGCCCTTGAAGTAGAAGGGCGGCGCGACCAGCAGCCCCTTCGCCCCGGCATCGAGCGCGAGTCTGGACTGCTCGACCGCCTCCTGCATCGAGGCCGCGGCAATGCCGGCATAGATCTGCTTGGCCGGATCGATCCCCGCGCCGATCAGCGCGCCCATCATCGCGGTCCGCGCCGGCAGGCCGAGCGCCGCACCCTCCCCCGTCGTGCCGAAGAGCGTGACCGAGTCGCAGCCCTGCGCCAGCACATGCTTGGCATGGCGGACGAGGCGCGGCAGGTCGATGCCGCCGCCCTCCCGCATCGGGGTCGTGATCGCGCAGGAGAGGCCGAAGCGGGTCTTTTCGGAGGCCATGGAGGGAACTTTCAGAGCTGAACAGTGGCTGACATGTTAGTATGAAGACAGATCAACTCGCAAGGGCTCCGCAACGTCCTTGCGATGGTTCCGGCTAGCCGTCCTTGAGGCCTCCGGCCGACAATCCCGCGACGATCTGGCGCTGCGCGATCACGGTCACCAGCAGCACCGGCAGGGTCACCAGCAGCGCCGCCGCTGCCAGCGGCCCCCAGGAGATCTGCTCGAAGGTCAGGGAGTTGTAGACGGCCGAAGGCAGGGTGCGGCTCGCCTTGCCGCCGAGCACCACCGAGAAGATGAAGTTGTTCCAGGAGAAGATGAAGGCCAGGATGCCGCCGACGACGATGCCCGGCTTCGCCAGCGGCAGCGCGACATGACGGAAGGCCTGCCAGCTCGTGGCACCGTCGATGCGCGAGGCGTCCTCCAGCTCCATCGGGATGTTCTCAAAGTAGCCGATCATGATCCAGACGATGATCGGGATGGTGATGACGAGATGGGTGATGACCAGCGCCGTGATCGTGCCCACCAGTCCCGTGATCTGGAAGAGCAGGAAGAGCGGGATGAGATAGGATAAGGCCGGCGTCATCCGCGCGATCAGGATCAGGATCGCGAATTTATGCGCCTTGCCGCGCGCGATGCCGTAGCCGGCGGGAACGCCGACAATCAGCCCGAGCAGCACCGCCCCGCCCGTGACCAGGATCGAGTTCCACAGATAGAGCCCGAAATTGTTCTGCGCGAAGACGTCGACATAGTTCTTCAGCGTCGGCGGATCCGGGATGAAGACCGGCGGGAAGGCGGTGTTGTCGAGCTCGTTCTTGAGCGACAGCGAGATCATCCAGAGGAAGACCAGCACCGCCGGCGACACCAGCACGAAGACCGAAGCCCAGAAGCCGAGTTTTTTGGCGAAGCGGCCCATCACGCGTTCCACTTCGACTTCTGCCGCGCATAGAGCAGCAGCAGCGAGAGCATGATGATGATGACGAAGAAGATCACCACGACCGAGGACGCGTAGCCGATCTTGTAGAACTGGAAGGCCTGCAGATAGAGGAAGATGTTCAGCGTCTCCGACGCCGTGCCCGGTCCGCCCTGGGTGATCACGAAGATCGTGTCGAAGGCCTTCAGCGCATCGATGGTGCGGATCACGATCGCCACCATGATGAAGGGCCAGACCAGCGGCAGCGTGATGTGCCGGAACATGTGCCAGTCATTGGCGCCGTCGATCAGCGCAGACTCGTAAGGTTCTCGGGGCAGCCCAGCCAATCCGCCGAGCACGATCAGCATGACGAGCGGCGTCCAGTGCCAGACCTCGACCATCACCAGCGTCGGGATCACCGTCGCGGGATCGTAGACCCAGGCCGAGGGGCCGATACCGAGAAGCGAGAGCAGGTAATTCAGCACGCCGAGCTGCGGGTGGAACATCATCGTCCAGACCAGCGCGACCGCGACCGGCGTCGCCATCATCGGCATCACGAAGATCGTGCGCAGCAGCCCGCGAAAGGGAAATTCGCGATGGAACACCAGCGCCGCCGCCGTGCCGAACACGATCGGGAGCACCACCGCGAGGATCGTGAAATAGGCCGTGTGCCCCATCGATTCGAGGAAGCGCTGGTCCCTGGCCAGTTCGACAAAGTTGCCGAGGCCGACGAACTCCGCGCCGCCGCCGATCTTCCAGTCCTGCGTGGACATGAACAGCGTGAACAGCCACGGGAACACGATCACCGCCGCGATCACCAGAACCGCCGGCAACGAGAACAGCCAGTAGCGCGGCGTGAAATCCTGCGACGTTGTGGAGGTCGCGGGCGCCGCGCTGGCGAGATTGGCTGGCAGGGATGTACTGGTCATGCGTCTGGAACCGTCATGCTCGGGCTTGACCCGAGCACCTCTTCGAGAGTGTGCACTGGTGACGAGATGGCCGGGTCAAGCCCGGCCATGACGTCTGTTGCGCTCACCCCTGCTCGCTCTTGGCGAGCACCGGGGCGAAGGTCTCCGTCGCCTTCTTGAGCTCGCTCGCGACATCGGCCCCGCCGATCATGTTGGTCAGACCCACGCCGAAGACATCGCGGAACTCGGTCACCGGCACGATCTGCGGCAGGCCGGCCCGGGCGATCTTGGCCGAGCCGAGCAGGCAATCGAAATACTGCTTGCCGAACTTCGACTGCTGGATCGTCTCGGTGTCGAGATAGGCCGAGGATCGTCCGGGCGCGCCGGCGCCGGCCTTGAGCATGGCGATCTGATTCTTCTTGTTGGTCATGAACTGCACATAGAGCCAGGCCGCCTCCTTCTTCGAGGAGCCGCGCGAGATGCCCATGCCGTCGGCGAACATGCCGGCGTGATGCGCCTTCGGCCCCGGCGGGGTGATGCCGTAGCCGACCTTGCCGACGATGCGCGACTTCGACGGGTCCTCCAGCGGCGTGGCGAAGCCGACGCCATCGAGCCACATCGCCGCCCGCCCCTGCATGAAGGTGGTCTGGCACTCGTTCCAGTTGAAGCCGACCGAACCCACCGGCCCGGTCTCCTTGTTGAGCTTCTTGTAGAGCTCGCCCGCCCAGATCGCCTCCGGCGTGTCGGTGAGCAGCTTGCCGTCTGGCGAGGTCGTCTCCGAGCCCTGGCCGAGCATCAGCGAGGTCCAGACCGGGACATTGGCGTTCTTCAGCCCGCGCGAGACGAAGCCGGCGATACCCTTGGCGGGATCGTGCAGCTTCTGCGCGACGGTGAACATCTCGTCCATCGACTTCGGATAGGCGACGCCCTTCGCGTCGAAGAGCTCCTTGTTGTAGTAGACGATCCAGTAGTCGACGAAGAACGGCACGGTATCGAGCGAGCCGTCGGCCTGCCGGGCATAGGCGACGGGCCCGGCGCCGAAATCGGCGAAGTCGAAATCCGGCGCCGTCAGCGAGGCGTCCTTGATGTAGGGGTCGAGGTTCTCGAACCACTTGCCCTTCGCCGCCATGCGCTTCTGCACATGCAGCGAGATGCCGCTGACATCGAAGCTCGGCTTGCCCGATGCGAACTCGATCACCGCCTTCTGGCGCTGCTGCTGCTCCGGCACCTGCTCGGAGGAGACCTTGATGCCGGTCAGCTCGGTGAATTCCTTCTCCGCCGCCTGCATCAGCTCGGAGCGGGGGTTCTTGACCAAGAGCACGTCGATCGACTGGCCGGAGAAGCGCTTCCAGTTGAACGGCGCCTGCGCACGCGCCTCGCGCAGCACCAGCGGCGCGGCGATGACGCCCGCGCCGGTCGCGGCGGCGCCGCGCAACAGCGCACGGCGAGTCGGCTTGAGAATGCTGTCGGTCATCGGCGTCCTCCCCAGGACCTGTGAAACGGTATTTCGCCCACTTGCAGGCGGCCCATTTTCGGGCTTTCGTCTCTGTCGCGGCAAGCTTTTGGGCTCCGCCGCGACAGCGACCCGGGCAGGACGCTAATCTGCTTTCAAGCCGGTTGCAAGCTAACATGTTGGCGTGCACATAGGGGACCGCGCCGGCCGAACGCTGCCGCCGCCGAGCCCAGGATCCGCATGGCGACGCGCATGACGAGCCCCTCTCCCAGCAAGCCGCCTGCCCCGCCGCGCATCGATTCCCACCAGCATCTCTGGCGGCTCGACCGCGGCGACTATGGCTGGCTCACGCCCGCGCTCGAGGCCATCCACCGCGACTTCGCCCCGGCCGATCTCGCACCGCTGCTGGCCACCCACGACATCGACGCCACCATCCTCGTCCAAGCCGCGCCGAGCGAGGCCGAAACGCGCTTCCTGCTCGAAACCGCGGCCGCCACGCCCTTCGTCGCCGGCGTCGTCGGCTGGGCCGATTTCGCGGCGCCCGACGCCCCCGCCCGCATCGCCGCGCTGGCCGCAGATCCGCTGCTGGTGGGCCTCAGACCCATGGCGCAGGATATTCCCGATCCGCACTGGCTCGCCCGGCCGGAGCTCGCCCCCGCCTTCGCGGCACTGCGCGAGCACAATCTCGTCTTCGACGCGCTGGTGAAGCTGCCGCAGATCCCGGCACTGCTCACCCTGCTGGAGCGCGAGAAGGAGCTTCCCGTCGTCATCGACCACGGCGCCAAACCTGATCTCACATCAACAGGCGTGGCCGGTGCCGACCTTTCCGCCTGGCGCGACGGCATCGCCAAGCTGGCCGCAAAGCCGAACACGGTCTGCAAGCTCTCCGGCCTCGTCACCGAAGCCGGGCCGGACTGGACGGACGCGACGCTGGCGCCTGCGGTGGCGCATCTCCTCGCCTGTTTCGGGCCGGAACGCCTGCTCTGGGGCAGCGACTGGCCGGTCGCGACGCTGCGTGCGCCCTACGCCGAATGGCTCGCAACCGCCGAACGTCTCACCGCGACGCTCTCGGACGCCGAGCGGGCCGCAATCTTCGGCGGCAATGCGGCGCGGGTTTACCTTACGAAACATGGCCGAAATCCGGCCAAAATCGTCAGCGACAGTTCATCTTCGCGGGGCTAGCCTCATCCTTGCTGCCCGACCGCCCGGAATGATCCGTCCGGCCGCAGCGGCATCGACAAGCACCCCATACGGGGGAGGATCATCATGACACAGACCAGATTCGCGCTTGCTGCCGGCCTTCTCGCGCTCGCCGGCGGGTTCATGATCCAGGCTTCGACGCCGGCGCTCGCGCTGACGATGAAGGAATGCAGCACCAAGTATCAGGCGGCCAAAACGGGCAACGCGCTCAACGGCCAGTCCTGGAACGACTTCCGCAAGACGCAATGCGGCGACAGCGCCACCGCGGCCCCTGCCTCCGCCCCGGCAGCCACGACGGCGCCCGCTCCGGCCGCGCCGAAGCCCGCCGCCACGACCGCCGCCGCACCGGCAGCGCCGAAGCCGATGGCGGCCCCCGCCCCAGCCGGCAACGCCGTGTTCCCGAGCAAGGTCGATCCGAAATATTCGCAGCTCTCGGCCGGCAAGCAGCGCTTCAAGACCTGCGACGACCAGTACAACGCCAACAAGGCCACCAATGGCAATGGCGGCCTGAAATGGATCCAGAAGGGCGGCGGCTATTACAGCCAGTGCAACGCCCACCTGAAGGGCGCCTGAGCCGGTTCCACGCCGCGCCGCGCATCGCACGGAAACGCATCGTCATTCCGGGCTAGCCCCGGAATGACGATGCGCACCCCTAACAAATCGGCGGGGACACCCGTCCAACAGTGCCCGGTTGCGGGCGCATGGCGTGGCGGTCAGCCCTTCACCGGCGGATGCGTCGCGTGGAGGCCCGGCGCCAGCTCCTGCGCCAACGCGGCGAGCACGGGATCATAGACCCCCATCTTGCGCAGATGCTCATGGGTCTGCAGTACATAATCGGGATTCTCGCCCGACTGGCCGCGCCCCTGGCGGACAAGCTTCAGCAAGGCGGCGGGCGGCAGCTTGCCGGCATATTGCAGGTGATGGCGGTCCGCGACATAGACCAGCCCCTCGACTCGCCGACCATCATCCAGCCGCAACGGAACACGGCGCTCGAGATAGACCGCCGTCGCCTGCTCGCGCGCCCTGAGATAGGCGACCGTTTCCTCCGCCCGGCCGGCCTCGACCCGGAAGGCCAGCCCCCTGCACACCCCGCCGCGATCGAGCCCGAGCACGAGGCCCGGCCGGTCCGGCGTGCCGCGATGGACATGCGAGAAGACGCAAAGCGAGCGGTGATAGCCATGGAGCTTCGCCGGAACGCTTTCCGCAAAGGCGAATCCCGGCCGCCAGATCAGCGACCCGTAGCCGAAGACCCAGAGATCCGCCGCATCGCTTTCGCTCGTCATCGCCGTCTCATCATTTGGCCATGCCGGCCTGCTTGGTGGCGGGCATCCGCCACTCTGGCATCCGCCGTTCTGGCGAGCTAACAATCGGCCCGCCTTCGCGCAAGGAACGCCTGCCGCATGACCGACCTCTCCCCGACGCGCCGCCAGAGCCGCTTCTGGCTCTATGCCCCTTTCGGCCTCCTCGTCGTGCTGGCGGCGGCCTGGTCGGGCTTCTGGTTCTACGTCCATGGCCGCACCGTCGCCGAGATCGACAAGGCTCTCGCCAAGGAGGCCGAGCGCGGCCGGAGCTGGACCTGCAACAACCGGACCGTTCGCGGCTTTCCCTTCCGCATCGAGGTCCGCTGCGATTCGCTCGCCCTGACCTCGACGCGCTGGGGCGATGCCGTGCGGGTCGAGACCGGCCCGGTGCTGGCTGTCGGGCAAATCTATTCGCCGGGCCTCGTCATCCTCGAAGCGACCAGCCCCGCCCGCGTCTCCCTGCCGGAAGGCCGCAGCCTCGACATCACCTGGAAGCAGCTCGACGCCAGCCTGGCCTGGCGCGATCCGCAGCGCTTCGCGCTGGTCGCGGCGGAGCCGAACGCCACCCTCACCACGCCGGGGCAGGCCGCGGAGAACTGGCGCGCCGCTTCGCTGGAAACGCATCTGCGCCGCAATCCGGACCGCCCGGCAACCGATCAGGCCGTCGATATCGCGCTCTCCGCCAAGGGGACCGTGCTGCCTGTGATCGACGCCCTGCTCGGTACGACCGATGCCGGCACGATCGACCTGCAGGCGACGCTGACCCAGTCGGAGGCGTTCCGCCAGGGCTTCAATCCCGATGCGCTCGAAACCTGGCGCAACGCCAACGGCGTCCTCGACATCACACGCCTCGCCACGACCAAGGGCGCGGCCCGCATCGACGGCAGCGGGCAATTGCTGCTCGACCCGACCCACCATGTCGGCGGCGATCTGCAACTGGCCGCCGCGGGCATCCAGCAGATCGGCGGCGTCCGCGTCGGCAATCTGCTGGGCGGGCTCGGCGGCCTGCTGGGCGGGCGCGGCGGCAGCGCCGCCGCCACGGCGCCCGGCCTCACGCCGCTGCCGCCGGTCTCGCTGCGGGAGGGCCGCGTCTTCCTCGGCCCGATCCGCCTGCCGCTGAAGCCGCTGCTACCGTTGTATTGAGGCGGCGCGCGTCTCCTCGTCATGGTCGGGCTCGACCCGACCATCTCGGGAAGCGGAGGGGTCAGCGCCTTCTCCGGCAGAAGCTTGCCGAGCCGCAGCCAGGTGCTCGTTGAAAATGTCGAGCAAATGAAAAGGGGCGCGGAAGCGCCCCTTTTTAAATTCTCTCGACGTCGATGATCGCGGTCACGCCGCCGGCAGCGCCGCGCGCGGTGCCTCGATGCGGGTGATCGCCTTCTTCACCGCGTCCTGCACCTTCTCGAAGGCACGGACCTCGATCTGGCGGACGCGCTCGCGCGACACCCCGAACTCCTCGGAGAGCTCCTCCAGCGTGATCGGATCCTCGGCAAGGCGGCGCGCCTCGAAGATGCGCCGCTCGCGCGGATTCAGCACCTCCAGCGCCTCGTGCAGCGCCGTATGGCGGTTGCTGGCCTCCTCCGAATCGGCGAGGCGCCGCTCCTGGCTCTCGGAATCGTCGACCAGCCAGTCCTGCCATTCGCCTTCGCCATCCTCGCGCAGCGGGGTGTTGAGCGAGGCGTCGCCGCCGAGGCGGCGGTTCATCTCGACCACGTCCTGCTCGTTGACGCCGAGCTTGGTCGCGATCTGCTTGACCTGGTCGGGGCGCAGATCGCCCTCGCCCAGCGCCGCGATCTTGCTCTTGGCCTTGCGCAGGTTGAAGAACAGCTTCTTCTGATTGGCCGTGGTGCCCATCTTCACCAGCGACCAGGAGCGCAGGATGTATTCCTGGATCGAGGCCTTGATCCACCACATCGCATAGGTCGCGAGCCTGAAGCCCTTCTCGGGCTCGAAGCGCTTGACCGCCTGCATCAGGCCGACATTGCCCTCGGACACGACTTCGCCGATCGGCAGGCCGTAGCCGCGATAGCCCATGGCGATCTTGGCGACGAGGCGCAAATGCGAGGTGACGAGCTTATGCGCCGCGTCGCGGTCGCCATGCTCGCGCCAGCGCTTGGCCAGCATGTATTCCTCGCTCGGTTCCAGCATCGGGAACTTGCGGATTTCATCGAGATAACGTGAGAGTCCACCCTCGGCGGACAGGACAGGCAGCGAAGCACTCGCCATGCGCGTGTCTCCTCGTCGAGGCCCCCGCTGTGCGGCGGGCCCACCGCGCGATCAACCTTCGCGCAGGTTTCGGACAATGCGAATTGATCCAACGCAGAAACCGGTCGGGAGTTCGGCGGGATCGATTGCGTGCGGCGCCCCCTTGGCCATCCGCATCCGACAACCCCAGTATATGCGAACTCACTCTGGCGGAAAGGTGGCAGGAACGCCCGATTGGCTCACAGCCTCGCGAGCGCTGTTTGCAGTTTCGCAAAATCCTCGGGCGGGTCGGATTCGAACAGCATCTCCTCGCCCGTCGCCGGATGCGCGAAACCCAGCACCGCCGCATGCAGCGCCTGCCGTCCGAGCGCCGCCAGCGCCTCGCGCGCCTCCTCCGGCAACCGCACCGCCTTGGTCGCGAAACCGGAGCCGTAGAGCTGGTCGCCCAGAAGCGGATGGCCGATATGACTCATATGCACGCGAATCTGATGCGTGCGCCCGGTTTCGAGCCGGCATTCGATCAGGCTCGCCAGCGGCTCGGTCTCGTCGAGCCCCTTCAGAAGCGGTGGGTAGCGCTCGATCAGGCGAATATGCGTGATCGCCTCGCGGCCGCGCCCCTCCTTCACCACCGCCATTTTTTCACGATTGCGGTTGGAGCGCTCGAGCGGGGCGTCGATCGTGCCCTCGCGCAGGCGCGGCGTGCCCCAGACCATGGCGAGATAGGCACGCTGCAGCGGCCCGGTACGGCCATGGTCGGCGAACTGCTTGGCGAGCTTCTGATGCGCACGGTCGTTCTTGGCGACGACGAGCAGGCCGCTGGTATCCTTGTCGAGCCGGTGGACGATGCCCGGCCGCCTGACCCCGCCGATGCCGGAAAGGCTCTCGCCGCAATGGGCGATCAGCGCATTGACGAGCGTGCCGTCCTCATGCCCTCCCGCAGGGTGCACGACGAGCCCCGCCGGCTTGTCGATCACGATCAGGTGCTCGTCCTCGTAGACGACGTCGAGCGGGATGTCCTGCCCGACCGGATCGGGCGGCTTCGCCTCCGGCATCACCAGCGTGATGGCGTCGCCTTCGGCCACCTTGCGGCTGCCATCGCTGACGGGGGTTCCGTTGAGGCCGACACCGCCTTCCTTGATCACCTGCTGCAGCCGCGCCCGCGAAATCTCGCCGGCAAGCATGGCGAGCGCCTTGTCGAGCCGAAGGCCCGCCTGCTCCGCCCCGACCTGCAGGGTCACCATGCCGTTGTCCTGGCCGCTCTGGCCGTCCTGATCACAATCCATGCCGTCGCTATAAGGTGCATGACGGCCGGCCGCACGCCTTTTCCGCGAACACCCATCGTCATGCCAGGGCTTGACCCGGTATCGTCTCAGGAAGGCGAGGCACGAGCGAACCGCAACCTGCCTCCTCTCCCCTCGCGGGAGAAGGCTGGAGCAAGGGGGCGCCCGACCCCTCATCCGTCAGCGCTGCGCGCTGCCACCTTCTCCCGCAAGGGGAGAAGGGAAGGCCCCGCTCAGCCGAACAGGCGGAAACCGCTCTTCTTCGGTTCGCCCGGCGGCTCCTCATCCGGCCCGGGATCGTCGGGCGCGTGCGGAACGGGGAAGATCACCGGCTTCGGCGGCACCGCTTCACGGGCCACAGCGCCATGGGCCGCGGAGGCCGTAGAGTTGGCCGCCCCGGCAGGCTTCGGCACCGGAGCGGGCTGTGCTTCCGGCTCCGGCTTCACAGCCGGCTCGCTCTTGATCTCGACCTTGGCCTCGACCGGAACCGCAGGAGCGGGCTTCGGCTCCTCCTTCGGCTCCTCCTTCGGCGGTGCGGACACCACGACCGCAGCCGGCTCGACGACGGTGACGCTCTCCGGCTTCACCTCGATCAGCTTGGTCGAATCGTCGAGATCCGCGAGCACGTCGTCCAGCGCCTGCGGCGGGCTGCCGAGCGTCGCTGGTGGCACCGTCCAGACGAAGGCGTCGAGCCGCCCGGTGATCGGCGAGACCGGCATCCAGTGATCGGAGACGAGCCCGTCCGCCACCCAGGCCGCGTCATGCGGTGCGCGCGTTGCCCGCCCCAGCCACTCGCGCACCCTGCCGGCGGCGCCATGTTCGGCCTCTTCCAGCTCCGCCATCAGCAGGCAGGCCCGCACCGAGGCCCCACCCGCGAGCAGAGGCTTCA
This sequence comes from Allobosea spartocytisi, assembly GCF_014764685.1. NCBI lineage: Bacteria > Pseudomonadati > Pseudomonadota > Alphaproteobacteria > Hyphomicrobiales > Alloboseaceae > Allobosea > Allobosea spartocytisi. Next base: position 182,171 of record NZ_JACXWY010000008.1, on the reverse strand, counting down.
GCGTGTCGCGCGCCTTCTGGAACTCGCGCGCCTGAATGGCCGCGCCAGCCAACACCAGTACGCTTTCCGGGTCGGCCGGGCGAAGCTTCGACAGCGTCATGGCGCGATTCAGCCGGTCGAGTGCGCTGTCGCCGAGGCGGACATCGAGATAGGCCGCCGCGACATCGGGATGCGGCGCCTCCCGCCAGGCCGCCTCCAGCAGCTTCGACGCCTTGCGCACATCACCACGCTCGGCCAACATCCGGCCGGCAAGCGCCGCCGCCGGGGTCAGCGCCGGCGCGAGCTTCACCGCTTCCAGCGCCGCGGCGAGCGCCCGCTCCGGCTCCTTGTCGCGGGCTTCCAGCGCTTCGGCCGCAAGCAGCACGGCGCGCTGCCGGCGCGCCTCCGCCTTGTCCGCGAGGCGCAGGGCCGCACGACGCTCGACGGCGGTGCGTGCCGCCTGCCAGTCGCCGGCATTGGTGTGGAAATCGAGCAGCGCATCGTTCGCCCAGGCGAGCGAGGGCGAGCGGCGCACGGCATCGTCGGCGAAGGCGCGCGCCGCCGCCATGTCGCCGCGGCGCTTGGCCTCGACGAAGAGCCCGCGCAGGCCGAGCACCCGCGTCTCCGAGCGGTCCAGCATCGCCTTGAAGGCGGCCTCTGCGTGAGCGCGATTGCCGGTGAGCTGCGCCGTCTGCGCCTCCAGCAGCAAGGTCAGCGGCTCGTTCGGCACGAAGCGGCGCGCCTCGCCGGTATAACGTCCGGCCGCGACGGGATCGCCCGCGCCGATCGCGACCATGCCGCGCGAAACGGCCTCGAAGCCGCGTGCCCGGCGCCGCGCCCGCGAGGAGAGGCTGAAGGCGGAAGGCAGGCCGAAGACGAAGCGGATGATGGCCCAGGCCAGCAACACCAGGAAGGCGAGCAGGACCACGCCGATCGCGCCGATCGCGACGCTGGTGTCGATGCGGTAGCCCTGCCAGATCACCGAGATTTCGCCCGGCCGATCGGCGAGCCATACCGCGCCGAAGGCAAGGCAGGCGAAGACGGCGAGGTAGACGAGAACGCGAACCATGGACCTCTCTATCCTCCGTCAGCCGGCGGCGCCAAGCGCTGCGACCGCATCCTGCGCGATTTTGGCGATGGCTGCATCCGCCGCCGCCCGCTTTTGCAGATCGGCGCCGAATTCCGCGCTGGCGCGACGCGCCGGCTCGGGTAATTGGCCCCAGAGCGCCGCCGCCTTCGGCATGTCGCCGGCCGCAACCGCGCTCTCCAGCCGCAGCGGCAGCGTGGCGGGATCATTCGAGCTGTTGTCGCCGACCGGACGGACCGTGACGATGCGGCTCGTCAAGCCGATCAGCTTGTCCGTCCAGCTATCCGATTGCGGCGTGACTTCGCGCTGGAACATCGCGCCATGCGTGCGGAAGCCCGCCAACAGCGCCTCGCGCGTCGCCGAGCCCGCTGTCGCGACAGCGGAGAGCGCCGCGACATCGGCCTGCGGGACGCCGGCCTTGACCAAGGCGGCGACGTCGCTCCCGAAGGGGCGCCCGGCCGCCAGAGCCCGCTGGACCCGCTCGGCCAGCACGATTCGCGCCGCCGCCATCCCCTCCGTATTCGCGGTAGGAGTGGCCTTCGCCTGCGTCTCGATGGCGGAGACCCGCCCGGTGAGCTTGTCGAACCGCTCGCTTGTGGCGGCGAGCGCCGCCTCCGTGCGCTGGAGTTGCTCCGTGAGGGCGCCCGTATCGGCCGCTGGCGCCTTGGCAAGCGAGCCGATCCTGCCCGAAAGCGCTTGCAGTTCCGAGCCTGCCTTCGCCGCTGCATCCCCGGCGGTGCCGGCCTTGCGGTCGGCGGCGGTGACGGAGGCCTGAAGCCCGTCGACCCGCCCGCTCAGATCGGCGAGCTGTTCGGGCGTGACGGCCGGGCTGCTCGCCCGCAGTGCGTAGAGCATCAGCCCCGCGCCGAGAACGCCGCCGAGGACGCCGGCAATCGCCAGAGCCGGCCAGGGCATCGTCGCCTTCGCGACCGGCGCGGCAGCCGCAGCCCGCGGCGGCTCAGGAGGCGGCGGCGAGAATTCCTGCGGCAGCGCCTCAGTCGGCGCCACCGCTTCGGGCGAGGGCCGCTCGGGCGCAGCTTCTCCCGCATCGGCTTCCGGTTGCGGCTGCGGCTTGAGGTCGATCGTCGGCGGCGTGCGCTTCAGGCTGCCGCGCGGCTCCGCCTGCGCCGACCCGTCCGGCTTCTGCCGCCGGGAAACCTCCTCCAGCGCCGCCAGCATCGCGGCCTCCTCGGGGTGCTCGGCGACGAGCACCGTGCTGGCGCCGGCCGAGATCAAGGGCGAGGCGACATCGGCCGAGAGCGCGACATGGGTGAGCTCGAGCGCTTCCGCGCCGACGCCGGCCGCTTGCGCGAGGCTCAGGAAAGTCCGCGCCCCGCGCGCCGAATAATGCAGGGCGGCGTCGGCCCGGCCGTGCCGCAGCGCGGCCTGCGTGTCCTCCGGCAATACCGAGACCGGCTCGGCGGCATAAGCCTCCCAGAGCGTGATGTCGTAGCCTGCGTCCTTCAGCCGCTGTGGCACGTCCTCCTTGCGGTCGCGGCCGAGGATCAGCAGCAGCCGCGCGGGCGCCGACACCGTCCGCGTGATCAGCTCGATCAGGTCGTTGCGGTCGCCATCGGCGCTGCGCGCGTCATCGAGACCGGCCTCGCGGACCTTCGCCGCCGTGCGGGCGCCGACGGTGAACACCGGCAGCTCGCGCCAGCCCTCGGGTCCCTCAGCGAGCACGGGAACGGCATTGCCGCTGGTCAGGACGATGGCCGCGAAATCGCCGGCCGGTGCCTCCCCCGGCAGCCTGACCACCTCGAACAGCGGCGCGACCAGCGGCTCGAAGCCATGGGCGGCGATCGCCTGCGCCGTCCGGTCGGCATCGGGGCGGGGTCGGAAGACGAAGACGCGCATTCGCAGCTCCTATGGCATCGGATCGAAACGCGGAATCCAGCTTCCGGAACAATCCCATGCGATAACAAATACATAGACTACCGTTATCGCGTCCGGCAGGACGCGCGGCGATCTAGCGAGGCAACCACCGGTCACAGGCCAAACCGCGAACGGCACCGGCCAAGGCGATCAGGGCGTATTGAGGCGGAACGATGATGCCGGCCATTCCCTCTCCTTTTTCTTTCCGGCGCCACGGAGCCGCTGACGGCGCCCGCTGCATTGCCCTTGGCCTTGGGCCATGGCACGCACTATACGAAGGAATTGCCGGCGGGCCACCGCCAGCCGCGAAGCTTCATCACCTGATCCTCCATTCCGCGGGACAAGTCGACCGATCATGCGTGTTCTAGGGATAGAGACGACCTGCGACGAAACGGCAGCGGCGATCGTCTCCATCGAGCGTTCGGGCGAGAGCAGGATCCTGTCCAACGAGGTGCTGAGCCAGATCGCGGCGCATGCCGCCTATGGCGGCGTCGTGCCGGAGATCGCGGCGCGCGCCCATGTCGAGGCGATCGACCGCATCATCGCGCGCGCCTTCGCCCATGCCGACCTCAAGCCCGGCGATATCGACGCCGTCGCCGCCGCCGCCGGTCCCGGCCTGGTCGGCGGCGTCATGGTCGGCCTCACCGCCGGCAAGGCGATCGCGCTCGCGACGGGCAAGCCCTTCATCGCCGTCAACCATCTCGAGGCCCATGCGCTGACGGCACGCCTCACCGACGATCTCGCCTTTCCCTATCTCCTGCTGCTCGTCTCCGGCGGCCATACCCAGCTTCTCGCCGTGCGCGGCGTCGGCGACTATCTCCGGCTCGGCGGCACCATCGACGACGCGGTCGGCGAGGCTTTCGACAAGATCGCCAAGATGCTGGCCCTGCCCTATCCCGGCGGCCCCTCGGTCGAGCGCGAGGCGGCGAAGGGCGATCCCGAGCGCTTCGACTTCCCGCGCCCGCTGCAAGGCCGGCCGACGCCGGATTTCTCGCTCTCCGGCCTCAAGACGGCCGTGCGCCTCGTCGCCGAACGCATCGCGCCGCTCTCCGACAACGACGTCGCCGATCTCTGCGCCTCCTTCCAGGCCGCGATCGTCGACGTCATGGTCGACCGGACCCGCGCCGGCCTGCGCGCCTGCCGCGAGGCCGGCATCACGCCCACGACGCTCGTCGTCGCCGGCGGCGTCGCGGCCAACCAGGCAATCCGCAGCGGGCTGACGCGGCTGGCCACCGAGGCCGGCCTGCCGATGGTCGCCCCGCCGCTGGCGCTGTGCGGCGACAATGGCGCGATGATCGCATGGGCCGGGCTGGAGCGGCTGCGGCTCGGCCTCGTCGACGACATGTCGGCCGTCGCCCGTCCGCGCTGGCCGCTCGACGAACTCGCGGCCAAGCCCGCGACCGCCGCATGAGTCAGAATCCGGGCTTCGCGACGGTCGGCGTCGTCGGCGCCGGCTCCTATGGCGCCGCGCTGGCGCTCGCCGCCCATCGCGCCGGCCGCGAGGTCCTGCTCTGGGCGCGCGACACCGCGACGGTCGGGACCATTCGCGCGACGCGGCAGGCCCCACGCCTGCCCGGCATCGACCTGCCCGAAGCAATCCGCGCCACTTCGACGCTGGCCGATCTCGCTTCCTGCGACGCGCTGGTCGTCGCCGTGCCGACCCAGAACTTGCGCGCGGCCTGCGCCGCGATGGCAACCGCACTGCCCGCCGGCGCGCCGGTGATCTCGGCCGCCAAGGGCATCGAGCAGGCGAGCGGGCTGTTCCCAACCGAGATCATCGCCGGAAGCTGGCCGCAAGCCCCGACCGCCATCCTCTCCGGCCCGAGCTTCGCCGCCGATATCGGGCACGGCCTGCCGACCGCGGTGACGCTCGCCGCGGCCGATCCCGCACTGGCGCGCAGCCTCGCCGAGGCGCTGAGCTCGCCCGCTTTCCGCATCTATCATTCGGGCGATCCGCGCGGCGTCGAGATCGGCGGCGCGGCCAAGAACGTGCTCGCCATCGCCGCCGGCATCGTCATCGGACTCGGCTTCGGCGAGAGCGCCCGCGCCGCGCTGGTCGCGCGCGGTTTCGCCGAACTGCGCCGCTTCGGCGAGGCGCATGGCGCCGATCCCGAGACGTTGATGGGCCTTTCGGGATTGGGCGACGTGGTGCTGAGCTGCGCCTCGCCGCAATCGCGCAATTTCGCCTATGGTCTGGCGCTGGGCCAGGGCAGGAGCCCGGCTGAAGCCGCCGGCGGCAAGCTCGCGGAAGGCGCCTTCACCGCCCCCGTCCTTGCCGAGATGGCGCGGCGGGAGGGTAAGGAGATGCCGATCGCCGAGGCCATCGCGGCGGTCATCGCGGGCAGGATCGGCGTGCGTGAAGCCGTGGCGGCGCTGCTCGCCCGGCCACTCAGGGCGGAATGACGGAGGAAGCCATGGCGGGAGAGCTCAACGATCTCGGCAAGCGCATCGCGCGCGGCATCGCGGAGGTCAGGAAGACGACCGGCTCCGAGCTCGTCGCCGAAAGCGGCCCGGTGCCGTTGGCCGGCCGCATCGCCACGCCCGTCATCCAGCATCGCCGGCGAAAGGCCGAGGGCACGCATCGCTTCGTGCTGATCCTGCCTTTCGGCGAGGGCGAGGTCCGGGTCGAGCTCGACCCGAAGGATTACGCCGCGCTGACGCGCGAGATGGTGCGGTTCTGGAACGAACAGGGCGAAGCGGCCTCCAAGCCGCCCGTGCCGTTGAAGGAGGACGAGGCCTGATGGCTCACTGGCTGATCAAATCCGAACCCTCGGTCTGGTCCTGGGACGACCAGGTCAAGGCCGGTGCCAAGGGCACGCATTGGGACGGGGTGAAGAACCACACCGCCAAGCTCAACCTGATGGCCATGAAGAAGGGCGAGCAGGTCTTCTTCTACCATTCCAACGAGGGCCTCGAGATCGTCGGCATCGTCGAGGTCATCCGCGAGGCCTACCCCTGGGAAGCCGCCGGCCCGCCCTGGGTACTGGTCGACTTCAAGGCGGTGAAGCCGCTGCCCAGGCCGGTGACGCTCGCCGCCGTCAAGGCCGAGCCGAAACTCGCCAAGATGTCGCTCGTCACCTCCTTCCGCCTCTCGGTCCAGCCGGTGACGGATGAGGAATGGGACCTCGTCTGCAAGATGGGCGGGCTCTGAACCGATCCGGACCCAAGGCCGACATCGCCGAAAGTCTGTGACACGAAAGTGCGAGCGCGAAGCGCTTGCCGCGCCGCACACGCACCCTATGATGCGCCCAATTCAAACGAAGCGGGACCGCGCCCGCCGGCAGGCGGACACGGGAACGCGACAAAGAACCCTGTCCGGGGAGATGCCTGCCAATGACCGAGATCATCTACGACGTGCCCGCCGCCTGGGCGAAGAAGGCCTGGGCCAACGACGCTAAGTACAAGAAAATGTACGCGGCCTCGGTCAAGGATCCCGACAAGTTCTGGGCCGAGCAGGGCAAGCGGATCGACTGGTTCAAGCCGTTCAGCAAGGTCCGCAACGTCAGCTACAAGCCGGGCAAGGTCTCGATCAAATGGTACGAGGACGGCACCACCAACGTCGCCTATAACTGCGTCGATCGGCACCTCGCCACGCGCGCCAAGCAGACCGCGATCATCTGGGAAGGCGACGACCCCTCCGAATCGAAGAAGATCAGCTACGGCCAGCTCCACGCCGAAGTCTGCAAATTCGCCAACGTGCTGAAGGCGCATGGCGTCAAGAAGGGCGACCGCGTCACCATCTACCTGCCGATGATCCCGGAGGCGGCCTATGCGATGCTCGCCTGCGCGCGCATCGGCGCCGTCCATTCGGTGGTCTTCGGCGGCTTCTCGCCGGATTCCCTCTCGAACCGCATCGAGGATGCCGATTCCAAGGTCGTCATCACCGCCGACGAAGGCCTGCGCGGCGGCCGCGCCGTGCCGCTCAAGAAGAATGTCGACGCCGCCGACGACAAGGTGAAGGGTGGCATCGGCACCGTCATCGTCGTCAAGCGCACCGGCGGCCATGTCACCATGAAGGAAGGCCGCGACGTCTGGTATCACGAGGAGGCGGAGAAGGTCTCGACCCATTGCCCGCCGGTCGAGATGAAGGCGGAGGACCCGCTCTTCATCCTCTACACCTCGGGCTCGACCGGCAAGCCGAAGGGCGTGCTCCACACCACCGCCGGCTATCTCGTCTACACCTCGATCACCCATCAGTACGTCTTCGACTACCATGACGGCGACATCTACTGGTGCACCGCCGATGTCGGCTGGGTGACGGGCCACAGCTACATCCTCTACGGGCCGCTCGCCAACGGCGCGACGACTCTGATGTTCGAGGGCATCCCGACCTATCCGACGATCTCGCGCTTCTGGGAGGTCATCGACAAGCACAAGGTCAACACCTTCTACACCGCCCCGACCGCGATCCGCTCGCTGATGGGCGCCGGCGAGGAGCCGGTGAAGAAGACGAAACGCAAGTCGCTGCGCCTGCTCGGCTCGGTCGGCGAGCCGATCAATCCCGAGGCCTGGGAGTGGTACCATCGCGTCGTCGGCGAGCGCCGCTGCCCGATCGTCGATACCTGGTGGCAGACCGAGACCGGCGGCATCCTGATCACGCCGCTGCCCGGCGCCACCGCCCTCAAGCCCGGCTCGGCGACGCGGCCCTTCTTCGGCGTCGAGCCCCAGATCGTCGACGCCGAAGGCAAGGTGCTGACCGGCGCCTGCGAGGGCAATCTCGTCATCGCCGAAAGCTGGCCCGGCCAGATGCGCACGGTCTATGGCGACCATAAGCGCTTCGAGGAGACTTATTTCGCGACCTATCCGAACAAGTACTTCACCGGCGACGGCTGCCGGCGCGACGCCGACGGCTATTACTGGATCACCGGCCGCGTCGACGACGTCATCAACGTCTCCGGCCACCGCATGGGCACGGCGGAAGTCGAATCGGCGCTGGTCGCGCACCCCGCCGTCTCGGAGGCGGCGGTCGTCGGCTACCCGCACGACATCAAGGGCCAGGGCATCTACGCCTATGTCACGCTGATGGCGGGCGAGAAGCCGTCCGAGGATCTGCGCAAGGACCTCGTCGCCCATGTCCGTAAGGAGATCGGCCCGATCGCCTCGCCGGACCTGATCCAGTTCGCGCCGGGCCTGCCCAAGACCCGCTCCGGCAAGATCATGCGCCGCATCCTGCGCAAGATCGCCGAGGACGAGCATGGCGCGCTCGGCGACACCTCGACGCTGGCCGACCCCGCCGTGGTCGACGACCTCGTCGCCAATCGCCAGAACAAGCGCAAGGCGGGCTGAACCGCAGCGCGGTCGCGTCTCAGGGCGCGGCCGCGATCACCTCGATCTCGACCTTGAACTCCGGCCGGGTGAAGCCCGAGACGATCATCAGGGTCGAGGCCGGCGGCGGCGCGCCGGCATGGGCGTCGCGCGAATCCATATAGCCCTTCATATGGGCGCGGTCGGTGACATAGGCATTGATCCGCACGATATCGGCGAGCGTCATCCGCGCCTCGGCGAGGATCGCGGCGATGTTGGCGAAGCAGAGATCGGCCTGCGCGCGCGCATCCTCGGGCACGCTCCCATCCGCCGCGACGCCGAGTTGCCCCGAGCAGACGACGAGGCGCCAGCCCGCCGGCACTTCCATGCCGTGGCTGTAGCGGGCGAAGGGAGCAGCGATGCTGGCAGGTGTGAGCGGCGTCATGACGGGTCCTTCCGGGAAGGCCGCACTATGCCTTTGGCGTGACAGCGGAACCAGATCGGACTTCGCGGGTTCGCAAGCGGGCCCGGCTGAGCTAAACCATGCTCATGCCGCGTTCATTATGCCTCTATGATATTGACGCCACGTAAGATTGATCGGAATCGGAACCGCGCCGCATGACGACGACGAAAACCGCCATCCCGGCGCTGAAGGCGACCGCACTCCTCCCGCTCCTCGCCCTGACGGCCTGTGCCGGCTCCCAGCGCTTCTCCGGACCGGTGATGAATCCGCCTTCCTACAATCAGCCGGCCCTGCCCTCCGCGCCGCCGGTGACATCGGCCCCCATCACCTCCGAGCCGCTGCCGCCGCCCGGCGGCTATCCGACCGCCGCTGCCCCGCCGCCGGGGACCAGCGCCGGTCTGCCGCCGCCGCAGGATCCGTTCTTCGATCCCAATGCCGGAACGCCACAGGGCCAGGGCCTGCCGCCCACCGGCCAGCCGGCGCCCGCGCCGGTCGCTCCCGGCAACAACCAGGTTGCGGGCCTCGGTCCGGCGCCCTCCGCCCCGGCCCGCCCGGCCGCGACGCGTGACAACGTGATCGGGAGCTGGACCGCGCGCGAGGCCACCGGCGGCACCTGCCGCGTCCAGCTTTCGAGCTCGCCGACCCTGGATCTCTACCGCGCCAGTTCGTCGGGCTGCGCCAACCGCGACCTCCAGAAGATCACGGCCTGGGACTATCGCGACGGCGAGGTCTATCTCTACCAGCAGGGCGGCACCGTCGCGGCGCGGCTGCGCGCCTCGGGCGGCAACGCCCTGGACGGCGCCGTGACGAAATCGGGCGCCGCCCTCTCGCTCAACCGCTGAGGGCAGCGCTCGTCAGGCTCCGAAGGCGCGAGCCAGGATCCGCGTCGGCCAGAAGGTCCTCTGGAGCGACAGGGCAAGCGTCGCGAAGCCCTTCGCATTGTCGAAGGCTTCGTCCAGGATGGTGAAGGGCGTCGGACCGCCGGTCGCGATCACGCCCTCGATATCGGCGTAGCCGCCGGCCAGATCGGCCTCGAACTTCTGCGCGAGCCGCCTCATCGCCGCGTTCTCCGGCAGGCAGGTCATGTAGAGCGTCCTGATCCCGCGGTTACGGGCCGCCGTGATCAGCCGCGAGAACAGCTGGCCGCCGATACCGGCACGACGCCAGCCCGTCTCCACGCTGAAGGCGGCCTCGCCTGTCTGCGCGACGATGTCGTCGAGACCGCGCAACTCGGCCGCGCCGCGGACCACCCCGTCCTCGACATAGGCATAGACCAGCCCGCCGACCCCAAAGGTCGTCGTGGCATAATTCTCGAGGAAGGCATCGTTCACGGCCGTGCCGAAGCGCTGCTGGCGCGTCAGCGGATCGAGCCTGAGCAGATGCTCCCTGAAGAGATCGCGTTCCGCCAGCCAGAGCCGGCGAATTTCCCCGCGGCCGGCCTTGCCGCGAGCTTGTGTTGATCGAGCCATTATCATCTCCCGAACAGCGCCTTGAGGCGCGATCGAACAGGAGGCGTTCTTCCCTGAAGCGTCACGCATCCGACAGGACGCGGCGACGGTGATCTATCGACTTGTTATTGCATCCGCGGCCTCAAATCACGTCTGAATGCGGCAATTGCAAGAGGCAGACCTGCGGCATTTTCGCCGTAACCGCCGAAGAAACAGGCGAAAATGCCGAAAACCCATGCTCTTGATGCATAGCAAGCGGCCTCATCAGCTTGGGGATGCCGCGAAAAAAAGCACTATAACCCCCGAAATTGTCGTGCGATAATTTCACACTGACCCCGATGACGGCGCGCCCGGCATGAGCTAAGTTGTGTGCTCCCGGTCACTCATATCTGAAGCCCCATGTTCGATCGTCGCAAGCCTCCTGCTGCCCAGCCTTTCGTCACGCACGAAAATATCGAAGCCAAAGTCAAATGGTTCGACCCTGAGAAGGGGTTCGGTTTCGCCTCGCCGGCCGATGGTTCTGCCGACGTTTTCCTGCACATCTCGGCGATCGGCCCGCTGGACCAGCAGGATCTGCTCCCCGGCGCAACCATCGTCGCCGACCTCGGTGAAGGCCGCCGGGGGCTGCAGGTGGTCGCAGTCCACGAGATCGACCCGTCAACGGCGACCCAGACGGCGGCGCCCGCGCCGCGCGGCGGTGGCTTCGGCGCGCGTCCGCCGCGCGACGATTTCGGTGGCGGCTACCAGGACCGCGGTCCCCGCGGCGGCGGCTTTCAGGACCGCAATGGCGGTGGCGGTTTCCAGGATCGCGACAGCGGACCGGTCGAAGGCCCCTATGACGGCGCCGTGAAATTCTTCAACTCGGATCGCGGTTTCGGCTTCATCGCTCCCGACAAGGGCGGCCCGGACGTCTTCCTGCACGTCTCCTCGCTGAGCCGCAGCGGCCTGCAGCCGCCGATGGACGGCCAGCGCGTGCGCTTCTCGATCCGTGCCGGCCGGAAGGGGCCGGAGGCCGCGAACATCAGCTTCATCTGAGACGGCTTCTGCCGCAAAAGACGAAGGCCCGCCAATGGCGGGCCTTTTTTTGTTGGATCATGATCAACCGGGCTCGTCATTCTCGGGCGCCGCATGGCGGCGACCCGAGAATCTCGTGCAGGATCGAACGCTTTTCGTTCCTGAGATGCTCGGATCAAGCCCAAGCATGACGGCGTGCCACGCAGGCAGCGCCTCGATCAATGCGCGTGATCGTCGCCTTCGAGGCCGCCGATATGCTTCTGGGTGTAGAGTTCCAGGCCGATGCGGCTGATCAGGTCGAGCTGCGTCTCGAGGAAGTCGATATGGCCTTCCTCATCCTTCATCAGGGCCTTGAACAGATCCTCGGACGGGAAATCGCCGACCTCGCGGCAATATTTGGCCGCTTCCTGATAGAGCGTCCGCGCCTCGATCTCGGCCTTGAGGTCGCATTCGATGACCTCTGTGACGGTCTCGCCGATGCGGAGCTGGTCGAGCGTCTGGAGGTTCGGGAAGCCCTCGAGGAAGAGGATGCGGTCGACGAAGCGGTCGGCATGGACCATCTCCTCGATCGACTCCTTCTTCCAGGTCTTGGCCATCTCCTTCAGCCCCCAATTGTCGAGCATCCGGTAATGCAGCCAGTACTGGTTGATCGCGGTGAGCTCCGAGCGCAGCCCCTTGTTGAGATATTCGATGACCTTCTTGTCGCCCTTCATGGCGTCGCTCCTCGCAATCTACATTAGAATGATACTAATGTAGAGAGGTGCATCCGGGAAGGAAAGAGGGAAAACGAAGGCGGCTGCAATCATCCAACGCCGCCCGATCCCGGCAGCGCGTCGCTTACGCGGCCTGCGAGACATCCTCTGACGGCGCGATGCCGTCCAGCATGCGGCCCACGCTGACATGGACGGCGCACGCGATCTCGCGGCTGGCGCAACTGCCGCACTGCGTCGCGCATGCGGCATGGGCCTCGGCCAGGATCGCACGGACCGCGCGCGCGCAACGCCCGCAATCGGGGCTGCAACCGAGGCAGTCATACGCCTCGCCGGCCGTCCGCGGCCCGCTGCCGTCAGCGCCGACGGTGCCCTTGATCTGCCGGCACGAAATGACGTTGCAGGAACAGACGATCACGCGTGATGGCCCGCCACCCGCTTCGTCGTCGTGACCTCTTCGCCATCGGCGCTGCGCAGCCGGACGATGACCTCAACCGAGGCGATCATCATGCCCTCCGGCGCATCCGGCAGGCCCGAGACATGGATCGTCGAGCCGGGGATGTCGGTGACCGTCTCGTCGTCCTCATTGTAGAAGTGGTGGTGCTCCGAGACATTGGTGTCGAAGAAGGTCTTGGGGCCGGACACCGAAACCTGGCGCAGCAGCCCGGCTTCCGAGAACTGGCGCAGCGTGTTGTAGACCGTGGCGAGGGACAGCGGCTCGCGGGCGCGGATCGCCTCCTCATAGAGCATCTCGGCGCTGACATGGCGGTCGCCCTTGGCGAAGAGCAGCCAGCCCAACGCCATGCGCTGCCGCGTCGGGCGAAGACCCGCCATACGCAGGCGCGCCTTCACCGCGCTGATCGGGCAGGAGGCCGGGCTTTTCTGCGGCCACGGGATATGCTCCGCCGCGACAGCCTGCTCCCGATCCTTGCTCACCAGAACGCTCATCGAAACGCCTTCCACCATGGGGCCTTGCGGCCTCGCAGTTTAGAAAACATCTAAACTACTGATATTACTGCCATATTTGCCCTGCCGGCATCGCAATGTCAATCGCGCGGTTTGCGACATTCCGCTGCAGCACCGCTCCGTCCACCGCCATCCGCGGCTGCAATCCGCCTAGATGAGCTCGAAAATTCCGGTCAGAACCGCGCGCGCCAGCACCCATCCCGCCATCCCCGATGCCAGCTCGGGAAGCATCACGTCATCGAGAGCGGGCAGGACCCGTGCCAGGGCAAAGAGCTGGAAGACATAGCGGTGCGGGCCATGGCCGCGGATCGGCCGCGGCCCCTCATAGCCGATGCGGCCGAGCGAACCCGGCAGGAAGGCGATCTGCGGATTCGTCTCGGGCCGGAGCATGCCCTCCTCCACGCCTTCGCTGTCGACGGCGATGTCCGTCGCGACGAGATGCGTTACCGGCCGCGGCAGCGGTGCGTCCGGATCCTGCATGACGAGGACGAGTTCCACCGTCTCGGCCGGGACGCCACTCCAGGCCAGCGGCGGCGACACATTCTCGCCGACTCCGCGCCCGGCATATCGGCTCGGGATATCGCCGCCCTCGGCAAAGGCCGGGCTGGTCAGCTGCATCGTCCCGGCCGCGACGGCAAGGCGCGGATCGTTGCACAGCAGGTCCGCGTCATGGCCCCGGACAGGCCGCAGCAGGCGGCCGAAGACGCGTTCGAAACTGGGGATCATGACGGAAACGATTCCAGGAGGTCCAGCGGGCGGGATCGCAGGCTCAGTGCCCGCCGCCCGCGCCAGTCGGTGCCGGTTTCGGCTTGCTGAGGAACAACGACAACACCACGAGGCAGGCGAAGATCGCCGTCAGCCCGAGGAAGACGTCGCCGAACGCCATGATGAGCGCCTGCTTGTGGGCACGCTGATTGAGCAGAGCCAGAGCCATCGTATTGGCGGCATCGCCGAAGTCGCCGAAGCGCTGCGCCGTGTTCGCCAGTGCCTCTTCGGCGACTTGCCGCCCGGCCGCGACCCATTCGTGCAGCCGGGTGATGTGCACGTCGGTGCGCGTGTTCAGCATGGTGTTGATGACGGCGAGCCCGACCGCGCCGCCGAGATTGCGGGTCAGGTTGTAGAGCCCGGAGGCGTTCTTGAGCTGCTGCGGCGGCAAGGTGCCGAGCGCGACGTTGTTGATCGGCACCATGCACAGCATCAGCCCGCAGCCGCGCAGGATCTGCGGCAGCAGCAGCTCGTAGAAGTCCCAATCCGCGGTGATGTGCGAAACGATCCAGGTTCCGAGGGCGAAGGCGCTGAACCCGATGATCATCATGATGCGCGGATCGAGCTTGGCCGAGAGCCGGCCGGCGATCGGCGCCGTCAGGAACATGGCCAGTCCCGTGACGAACATGGTTTCGCCGATCATCAGCGCGTCATAGCCGCGGATGCGCCCGAGATAGACCGGGTAGAGATAGGTCAACCCGTAAAGGCCGATGCCCATGCAGAAGGAGAACAGCGAGCCGAAGGCGAAGTTGCGGTTCCGGAAGGCATAGAGATCGACCAGGGGATCGTCGCGCGTCAGCGCACGCCAAAAGAACAGCACCGCGCCGAAGACCATGACCACCGAGAAGAAGACGATCTCGTGGCTCTCGAACCAGTCGAGCCGCGTGCCTTCCTCGAGCACATATTCGAGACTGCCGAGGAAGGCGGCCATGCCGGCGAGGCCCAGCCAGTCGAAGCGCTTCAGCAGGCCGCGATCCGGCTTGTCGAAATCGATCAGCGTCCAGGCCGCGATGGTGACGGCGATGCCGGGGACGACATTGACGAGGAACAGCCAGTGCCAGGAGAAGGCATGGCTGAGATAGCCGCCGACGGTCGGCCCGATGGTCGGCGCCAGCGTCGCCACGAGGCCGATGATCGGCGAGACGATTGGCCGCTTGGAGGGCGGGAAGATCGTGAAGGCGGCCGCGAAGACGCCGGGGATCATGCCGCCGCCGATGAAGCCCTGCACGGCGCGCCACAGGATCATCTCGTTGATCGAGGAGGCCTGGGCGCAGAGCACGCTGGAGATCGTGAAGCCGGCGGCCGCGATGGAGAAGAACACCCGCGTCGACAGGGCGCGGCTGAGATAGCCCGAGAGCGGGATCATGATCACTTCCGCGATCAGATAGGCCGTCTGCACCCAGGCGATCTCATCCGAGGACGCCGAGAGTCCGGCCTGGATCTCCGCCAGCGAGGCCGAGACGATCTGGATGTCCAGGATCGCCATGAACATGCCGAAGACCATCGCGATGAAGGCGAAGATCCGGCGTAGCGGTATGGCGTCCGAGGCCGGCGGGGCACCCGCCGGCGCGTTCAGGGTCGCGGTGGCCATGACGGCCTCCTTGCAGCGTCAGCGCTGGCCGGCGGGACGCGGATCGATGGACACGATGACCGACATGCCGGGGCGCAGCACATGCTTGCCCGTCGATTCCCGGTCGAGCGCGATGCGCACCGGCACGCGCTGGACGACCTTGGTGAAATTGCCGGTCGCGTTGTCGGGCGGCAGCAGCGTGAAGACCGAGCCCGTGCCGCCGGCGATGCCGCTGACCGTGCCGTGGAAGACCTGCCCCGGCAGCGCATCGACCGTGACGCTCGCCTTGTCGCCGATCTTCAGCGGACCGATCTGGGTCTCCTTGAAGTTGGCGTCGACATAGACCTGGTCGAGCGGGACGATCGACATCAGCCGCTTGCCGGCGCCGACGAGGTCGCCGAGCTGGACATTGGTGTTAGCGACGAGGCCGTCGATCGGCGCGTCGATCTTCATGAAGGTCAGGTCGCGGGCGGCCTTGTCCTCGGCCACCTTGAGCTCGTCGATCTGCCTTGCGGCCTCGACGCGCTGCGCCTCCAGCACCTTGATGTTCGCTTCCGCGGCGGTCACCCCGGCATTGGCGCTGACCAGCGCCGCCTGGGCCTGGTCGCGCGCCGCCGTCGCGGCATCGAGCGTCGCCTGCGAACCATAGGACTTGGCCGCGAGGCTCTTGGCGCGATCGAAATCGGCCGCCGTGCGGGTCACGCCGGCCTGGGCCGAGTTCTGCTGCGCCTTGGCCTGCAGCAGGCTGGCGCGGCCGGCCTCGATCTGGCTGTCGATGCGCCCGAGCGTGGCCTGCGCGGTCGCCGTCTTCGCCTGCGCGGCGGCGAGCGCGATGCGCTGGTCGCCGTCGTCGAGAGCGACGAGCGACTGCCCGGCCTTCACTTCCTGGTTCTGCAGCACCGAAACCTTGGCGACATTGGCCGAGAGCTTGGCCGACACCGTCGCCATCTCCGCGCCGACATAGGCGTCGTCGGTGGAGACGATGAAGCGGCCGTTGCGCCACCAGTCGATGCCGTACCAGAGGCCGGCACCGAGCGCGACGCCGGCGAGCAGGATCAGCCCGGCGCGGCGGACAGTATTGCGCTTCGAAGCCGGCTGCGCGGCCTCGACAGGAGCGGCCGGTGCGGTTTCGACGGGCTGGCGCGCCTCGGTGGGCTGTGCCGTCTCCAGGGCCGGGTCGACCAGCTTGAGGCGGTCCCGGCGCTGTTCTGTGATCTCGGCGGACATGAGCTATCCTGATGAGAACAATTCGAACCGATTGGTTCGATTGCGGTTGAAATAGCGCCAGTGATGATGCATATCAAGTGAAATCGAACTGATTGGTTCGATTATTTTTGCAAAGCAGCATTGCATGGCCGGACCGCCCGGCGGAGAAGCATGGCAGAGAACTCCAAGCCGGAGGTTAAGGTGGACCGGCGCAATCGACGCGTTGCCGGGACCGACCCCGAGAAGCGGCGCCAGATTCTCGACGGCGCCTATCAGGTCTTTACGGCCCGTGGTTTCGACGCCGCCAGCATGAGCGACATCGCCATCGCCGCCAATGTCTCGAAGGGCACGCTCTATGTCTATTTCGAGGACAAGGAACATCTCTTCGTCGCGCTGATCGAGCGCGAGCGCGAGGCCCAGAAGCGTGGCGCCATCGCGGCCCTGAACGAGGATCCCGAACCGGCGCGCGCACTGCAGAATTTCGGCCAATGCCTCGTGCGCATGATCAATCAGGAATTCGCGGTCAGCGCCCATCGCATCGTTATCGGCGTCGCCGAGCGGATGCCGGATCTCGGCCGGGAATTCTACGAGAACGGCCCGCTGACGGGCGCGAACATGATCGCGCGATATCTCGACCGCATGGTCGGCGAGGGCAAGCTCGACATCGAGGATACCCAACTTGCCGCGATGCAGTTCCTTGATCTCTGCCAGTCGACCCTGACGCGGCCGCGTCTGTTCAACGCCATCCAGACGCCCCCGAGCGACGAGGAGGTGCACCGCATCGTCAGCGAGGCGGTCACGATGTTCATGGCGCGTTACGCCCGCGCGGCCAGCGCACAGCCTGCCGCGCGCCGGCCGTTACGCTCTATTTGAGGCCCTTCAGGCTGTCGATGATCGAGGCGAGCTCCTTCAGGTTCTCCTTCTCGCCTTCGGGAGAGGCCCAGTAGGTCACAACGAGGCCCTTGGTCTCGGTGACCTGCAGCAGGGTCAGGCTGACATGGGTGGGACCGTCTTCGTCCTTACCGGTCCACTGCACCTGGACGCCCTCCATGCCATTGTTGGAGAACGGCTTCTTCTCTTGCGTCGCGGGATCGACGACGACGCCCTTGCTCTTCAGCCAGGTGACCGCTTCGGCGATGGCCTGTGCGGCGTCCTTCAGCTCCGTCACCTCGACCGAGACGTAGACCGCCTCGTCGTCGGACGTTGATTCGACACCCTTGTCGATCTCTGTGGATTCCCAATCGTCCGGCATCGTGATGACCGCGACGGGATTGGGATCGGGGATCGAATAGGTCTTGGCGCTCGCAAGCCCCGGCAGCAGGAGGAGGCTCGCGGCGAGAACCGCGCGTGCGAGATGCATCGGCATAGGGGATCCTGGCAAAAAGGGCGCCGGTTGGCGTAACGTCACCCTACAGCAACTCGGCCGCAATGCCATTCCTCCAAAGGCGGAGCGGCCGCCCTATCGCGAGCCTTGGTTACCAGCCGTGACCTGCCGCGCCCGAATCCGCTCGCGATGGGCGGTGTAGAGGCCCGAGCCCGCGATGACAGCAGCCCCAACCCAGGTCCACAGGTCCGGCAACGCCGCAAACAACAGGAAACCGAAGAGCGCGGCCCAGAAGAGCTGGATATAGGAGAAGGGTGCGAGCAGCGAGGCCGCCGCATAGCGGAAGGCGACGATCACCAGCCAGTGCCCCGCCGTCGAGACCGCCCCGATGAAGAGGCCGACCAGCGCGATCGTCCAATTCGGCTCGACCCAGTGCACCGGCAGCAGCAGGCTCGAGACGATCGCGCCGAACACGGTCGAATAGGTGATCGTCGCGATCGGATTCTCGGTCCCGCTCATCATCCGCGTCACGATGAGGGCAAAGGCCCAGCTCAGCGACGAGACCACCGGCAGCAGCGAGGCGAGTTGGAAGCCGCTGCCGCCCGGCCTGACCACGATCAGCACGCCGATCAACCCGACGATCGTGGCGAGCCAGCGCCGCCAGCCGACGCTTTCGCCGAGCAGCGGGATCGATAGGGCGGTGACGAAGAGCGGCGCAACGAAGCTGGTTGCCGTCGCATCGGCGATCTTGAGGTATTTCAGCGACGAGACGAAGAAGATCGACGAGCCGATCAGCCCGATTCCACGCAGCAATTGCAGGCCCGGCCGGCGCGTCCGCAACGAGATCTTGCCGCGCTGGAAGCCGATGATCGCGAGCAGGATGAGCGCCGAGGTGACATAACGCAGCCAGACGATATGCAGCGCCGGCACGCTCGCCGCGAGATATTTCGAGGCCGCATCGCCGGCCGACAGGAAGACCGTCGCCAGCAGCATGATGCCGATGCCGAGCAGGGCATTGTCGTGCCGCAGCGATCCGGCTGAGGTCGGATGCGCGGTTTCGGAAGCAGGTCCGGGCGGAATGGGGCTGGGCACAGGGCGGAAAATCGCGAGGGGAACCATAGTCTAATCGATTTGAGAGCCGCGTCGCTGCGCAAAGATCACAGGCGCCTTATGCAGTGTCGGTTTCAGACGCCGGTCCTCGATCGACAGCGATATCACCGTCATTCCGGACAAGCCGCGAAGCGGCACCGATCCGGAATCCATCGTAAAGCTCCGTGCTCTACGATGGATTCCGGGTTTCCCTTCGGTCGCCCGGAATGACGATTGGCAGCAAAAAGGCGGGCCGAAGCCCGCCTTGGAAACCACCCGAAAAACGCGGCCGCCCCGGTCAGGCCGCCTGCTTGCGCGGCTGGATCAGCTTGCGGTTTACCAGCACCTCGGCGATCTGGATCGCGTTCAGCGCCGCGCCCTTGCGCAGATTGTCGGAGACGCACCAGAAGGCGAGGCCGTTCTCGACGGTCGCATCCTCGCGGATGCGCGAGATATAGGTCGCGTCCTCGCCGGCCGCCTCATGCGGGGTGATGTAGCCGCCGGGCTCGTGCTTGTCGATGACGAGGATGCCCGGCGCCGTGCGCAGCACCTCGCGCGCCTCGTCGACGGTGACCGGCTTCTCGCATTCGATGTTGACGCTCTCGGAATGGCCGATGAAGACCGGCACGCGCACGCAGGTCGCGGTCAGCTTGATCTTCGGGTCGAGGATCTTCTTGGTCTCGACCATCATCTTCCACTCTTCCTTGGTGAAGCCGTCCTCCATGAAGACGTCGATCTGCGGGATGAGGTTGAAGGAGATGCGCTTCGGGAACTTCTTGGTGACGACCTCGCCGGCCGAGAACACCGCGCGGGTCTGGTTGAAGAGCTCGTCCATGCCCTCCTTGCCGGCCCCGGACACCGACTGGTAGGTCGAGACGACCACGCGCTTGACGCCGAACTTGTCATGCAGCGGCTTCAGCGCCACGACGAGCTGCGCGGTCGAGCAGTTCGGGTTCGCGATGATGTTCATCTTGGTGAAGCCGGCTGCTGCGGCGGCGTTCACTTCCGGCACGATCAGCGGCACGTCCGGATGCATGCGCCAGGCGGAGGAGTTGTCGATCACCACCGCGCCCTGCGCACCGATCTTCGGCGACCATTCCTTGGAGACCTCGCCGCCGGCCGACATCAGGCAGATATCCGTGTCGGAGAAGTCGTAATGCTCCAGCGCCCGGCACTTCAGCGTCTTGTCGCCGAAGGAGACCTCGGTGCCGATGGAGCGGGATGAGGCCAGCGCCACCACCTCGCCGACGGGGAAAGCGCGCTCGGCCAGGATGTCCAGCATCTCGCGGCCCACATTGCCGGTAGCCCCGACCACTGCGACCTTGAAGCTCATTGATGTGATCCTTTGCGGATAGATCGGTTCGGATCTCCCTTTGGGAGCCGACCCGCCCGGTCTTCGGGCTGGTTCGGCGATCTGCCCCCGCCGGGGGGAGATGGACCCGGAACCGAGGCGAAGCGTCAGCGCGACGTACCGGCTTTCCCGGTCGTCGTTTTGGTCGTGTGTTTCGTCGTCAGGCCGACAGTCACGGAACCAATCCCAAAGGGCTGCAAACTTCGCAGGCGGCGCGAGGATGCGCCGAGATCCGTGAGAACACCCGTTGCGTCGAAAAGTCAATCTCCCTCCCACTCCTGCCTGGTTCGGCCGCCCGCCCGTTAACCCTGCTTCTTGACCGCCTGTTCACGCTGCCGGTCGATTCCGCCCGCTCGGTAACCGCCGGGCGACTCCCCACGGGCAAGCTCGGCACGGGCTGGGATGGTGCAGGGGCGGCGATGCCGCGCGGGAGTGACGGGTTGCGTCTGGTTTCAAGCATGGCGGAAAAGGCGGTCCGGGAGGGGCTCGCGCGGATGCGGCCCGGTCTCGCGACGGCGCGCGATTGGGCTCGCATGCTCGCGGCACGTCTCAAGAGTCTCGATCTCGTTCCCGGGCTGATCAGCGCCGCCGATCACGGCGAGCGCTTCGCTCGTGCCTTCTGGCAAGGCATGCGCCGCCTCGCGCCACGCCGCGGCCTCGGCTTCGCCGGCGCCCTGCTCTGGCGCAGTGCTGCCGCGCTGGCCGGCCTCGGCCTGACGGCCGCGCTCATCACCGGCCTGTCGGCCAAGGATGAGGACCAGCCCCAACTTGCCAGCCTCACGATCGATCGGACGCCTTCTGAGCTGTCGCGCCCGGCCGCGACCCGTTCCGACCGCCCCGGCCCCGCGAACTGGATGGCGATTCCGCGGCCGATCGCGATGTTCCACCTCAGCTCCCCTGAGCTCGGGCGTACGACGCCGGCCTATGAAGCCCAGCGCACGGAGGATGGGCGCCGCGAGGATGTCATGACCTTCGCCGCCTTCGCTGAAGCCGGGCCGCATCTCGTCCTGCGCCTGCGCACCGGGCCGCTCGACATGGCCAGCGCGCGGCCCTTCACGATCGATCTCGTCCGCGAGGCCGCGCTGCGTTCCCTCTCGGTCGGGCGCAGCAGCGCGCCGGCTGCGATCCCGACCCGCTTCGGCCCGCTCGAAACGGCCGACGTCCTCCTCGACGACGGCAGCACGAGCCGCAATTGCCTCGCCTTCCGCTCCGCCGGCACCGAGGCAGGCTTCGCGATGAGCGGCTGGTGGTGTGCTGGCGGCAAGCCGGCGGACCGGCGCCAGCTCACCTGCCTGATCGAGCGCCTCGACCTCGCCAATGCCGCAGGCAGCGAGGAGCTGCGCCAGTCTTTCACGAAAAGCGAGCTCAAGCGCGACGCGGCCTGCGCAACGCCTTTCCTCGCCACGGCGGGCCGCAAGGCGTCCTGGCTCGACACCGACGGCTCCGTGCCGGCCCTGCGCATGAAGACGGCGACGACCGAACCGGCGAAAGCCACGCCGCCCGCGCGACCGGTCCGCCCAAAGGCCACGCGCCGGAAGCGCTGAATCCGCGCAGCGGCCCGCCGTGCTAACAATATTGTTAACAGGCAGGCGCTAGGCTTTGCTTCGTGTTCAGCATGCTTACATCGGGTGGGTAGCGCCACTCCCGGAGACCGCCGTCATGATGTCGTTCAAGCGCGTTGCCACTGCCCTCACCATCGCACTGGCGGCGTCGACCGTCATGGCGGGCATCGCCGAGGCCCAGAGCCGCCGCGAGCCGCTGCGCATCATCGTCCAGAAGCGCAGCTATTTCGATGCCGGGAACGTCGTGCCGGTCGGCTCGATGAACAACTATGCCAGCCAGCACTTCGCGGCGGCGCCGGTCTATGTGAACACCGGCTCGCTCTATGGCGAGAGCACCCTGCCCGGCCGTGTCGGCTCCGGCGCAAATCCCTTCGCCAATACGATCGAGACGCCCCGCTTCTGAACGGGCCAGCCGTCGTGATGCTCGGGCTTGACCCGAACATCACCTGACCAGCGTCTTCTGGTTTCCGAGATGGTCGGGCCAAGCCCGACCATGACGCATTCCCGTCAGGGCAGCGCCTTGAGATAGCGCACCGGCCGCCCCGGCGCGGCCGCATTCGCCGCGTGCACGATTGCGTTCGCGTCGATGCCGAAATGCCGGTAGAGATCGGCGACCGTGCCGGTCTGGCCGAAATGCTCGACGCCGAGCGCCTTTTGCCGATGGCCATGCACGCTGCCGAGCCAGGCCAAAGTCGCCGGATGCCCGTCCAGCACCGAGACGATGCCGCAATCCCGCGACAGCTCTCCGAGCAGCCGCTCGATATGGCTCGTCGCAGCATGGTTGCCGCGCTGGCGCGCCCGCTCCGCCGCCTGCCAGCCGGCATTGAGCCGATCGGCCGAGGTGATGGCGAGCAGGCCGACATCGCGCCGGTCCTCGCTGAGCAGCCCCACCGCCTCGATCGCCTCAGGTGCCACCGCACCGGTATAGGCGATGACGACCGAGGCGTTCGGACCGGGCTTACGCAGCCAGTAGGCGCCGTCGATGATCTCGCGCTCCAGCTCCGGCGTCATCGTCCGGCTCGGTTGCTCGACCTGCCGGGTCGAGAGCCTGAGATAGACAGAGCCGCCGGTCTCGTCGCGCAGCCAGGTGCGCTCGTCCGGATCGCCCTCGCCATCGCGCTGCATGTAGTCGAAGGACCAGCGCATCATCACCGCGAGTTCGTCGACGAAGGCGGGCTCGAAGGCGCAGAGCCCGTCCTGGCTCATGCCGATCAATGGCGTCGCGATCGATTGATGCGCCCCGCCTTCCGGCGCCAGCGTCACGCCCGACGGCGTCGCCACCACCATGAAGCGCGCATCCTGGTAGCAGGCATAGTTCAGCGCATCGAGCCCGCGCGAGATGAAGGGATCGTAGAGCGTGCCGATCGGGATCAATCGCTCGCCGAAGATCGAATGCGACAGGCCGAGCGCCGACAGGTTGATGAACAGGTTCATCTCGGCGATGCCCAGCTCGATATGCTGGCCGCTCTGCGAGAATTCCCATTTCTGCATCGAGGGAATGCGCTCGTCCTTGAAGGTGTCCGCCATCGAGGCCTTGGCGAAGAGCCCGCGCCGGTTCACCCAGGGGCCGAGATTGGTCGAGACGGTGACGTCCGGCGCCGTCGTCACGATGCGGTCGGCAAGCGGGCCACCCGTCTTGGCGAGATCGTCGAGCACCTTGCCGAAGCCCATCTGGGTGGACATCGTGGCCTGGATGCCGGCCTCCAGCTTCTCCGGAACCGGCAGTTTCGCGGCCGAGAAGCGCCGCCGCCCCTGCGAGAAGAACGGCACCTTGTCGAGGAACGCCCGGATCTCGCTCTCGGGCAGGTCGAGCCCCTCGAACAAATCCCATTCATGGCCGGGGCGGATATCGTTGGCCTTGCGGAAGCCGTCGAGCTGCTCCTTGGTCATCAGCCCGGCATGATTGTCCTTGTGGCCAGCGAGCGGCAGGCCAAAGCCTTTCACCGTATAGGCGAGGAAGCAGACCGGCCTGTCATGGTCGATGCTCTCGAAGGCTTCCAACAGCGACGGCAGATCATGGCCGCCGAGATTGCACATCAGCTTCGAGAGCTCCGCGTCGGAACGCTTCTCGATCAGCTTCGTCACCGGCCCCTGATCGCCGAGATCGTCCATCAGCCGCTTGCGCCAGGCCGCACCGCCCTGGAAGGTCAGGGCTGAATAGAGCTGGTTCGGGCAGGAATCGATCCAGGCCTTCAGCCGCTCGCCGCCCTTCTCCTTGAAGGCCGCCTGCTGCAGCGAGCCGTATTTCAGCGTGACAACGTCCCAGCCGAAATTGCGGAACATCGTCTCGAAGCGGTCGTAGAGCCCCTCGCGGATGACGGCGTCCAACGACTGGCGGTTGTAGTCGATGATCCACCAGGTGTTGCGCAACCCGTGCTTCCAGCCCTCCATCAGGGCCTCGAAGATGTTGCCCTCGTCGAGCTCGGCATCGCCGATCAGCGAGACCATGCGGCCTTCGGGGCGATCCTTCGCCCAGCCATGCGCCTTTACGTAATCCTGCGTCAGCGAGGAGAACAGCGTCTGCGCGACGCCGAGGCCGACCGATCCGGTCGAGAAATCGACGTCGTCGATGTCCTTGGTGCGGGACGGATAGCTCTGCGCGCCCTTGTAGCCGCGGAAATTCTCCAGCTTCTCACGGGTCTGCAGCCCCATCAGATAGTTGATGGCGTGGAAGATCGGCGAGGCATGCGGCTTCACCGCGACCCGGTCCTGCGGGCGCAGCGCCGCCATGTAGAGCGCGGTCATGATCGTGGCGAGCGAGGCCGAGGAGGCCTGATGCCCACCGACCTTCATGCCGTCGCCATTGTCGCGCAGATGATTGGCGTTGTGGATCGTCCATGAAGCCAGCCAGAGGATCTTCCTCTCCAGCTCGGCGAGAAACGGCAGGCGCGGATCGGTCGTCATGATTGGCTCGAACTCCCCAGAACTCCGATCATGCATCGAAGCCTCTGGCTAAGCGAACCAATTTTCAGCGATCGGCCCGCCCGACTTGGCGGATTCCGCCAATCGAGGCGGCATGAAAGCCGGAAGCTGCCAATCTGCTCCTGTGAGCCGAATGCCGGCTATCGATCGATCTGGGCGATGCGGTCGAGCGCCGCGGCAAAGCCGTTGAGCGACACATTGAAGGAAGCCGGTTCGCTGGTGGAGAGGTTGAGCGCCGCCACCGTCAGCGTCTTACCCGTCTTCATCGCATCGGTCGCGACCGTCGGGAAGGAGATCGGCAGGAGGCAGCCCTGCGCCAGACAGGTCGAGAAGCGCAGGCCCTGGCCCAGATTCTTGTCGTCGAGCCGCAGCACCGCGCCATTGTCGAGCTTCATGCCGAACGGCATCAGGATCGTGCCTTCCGCCCGGCCCTCGCGCGGCGTGCGCAATTCGATGGCGAAGACGCGCTGGCCTGTCTGGCTGTTGCCCTGCGACTGGCTGAGCACGCAGAGCCGCTGGCCGTTGAGGATGCGGCAATCGACCGTCCAGTCGCCATAGGTCTCGTTGATGGCGCTGGCGCCGTTGGGCAGCGTCGCGGCCTGCGTCGCGGGCTGCGTGACGGCTGGCGCCCCTTGCGCGGAAGGAGCCGGAGTGGCGGGCTTGGCCACCGGCCGTGCCGGCGCGGCTGGCCTGGGAGCCTGGCGCGGGACCGTAGGCGCCGCAGGCGCGGCAGAGGGCTCTTCCTGCGCTTGCAGCGGCCCGATGCCGAACCAAAGCGCTGAGATCAGAAACGCTGCGGAGGAAACCAAGGTCAGGCGACAAGAAAGATTCATGACGGCTCAGTTCAGCAAGAGGGCCTGGAACGACAGGTAGCAAGGCACCCGGGCAGCGTCAAAACCCGATGCACCACGTCCCCAACAAGATCTCGCCATGTGTCTTTTCGGCAAGGAAACTGAATTCGATCAAATCTAAACTTCAATCTCCAGATGCCAGCGGCGGCCGGAGAGAATGACGCTTGCGTTCGAAATCGGACCGATGAGCCATCGGCGGAATCCCGCGCCTATTCCGCGCTCTGCTGGATATGCTCCCCCACCAGCCGCCGCAGCGCCTCCGTGTCGCGCGCGGCCAGCGCCTCGACCATCGCCAGATGCTCGCGGTTCGACTGCTCGATGCGGCTGCGCTTCTGCCATTGCCCGGCCACGGCCGAGGAGATGCGCCCGCGCAGCTCCTTCACCAACGCCGCCAATTCGAGATTGCCGCACAGCCCGAGCAGATGCTCGTGGAAGGCGATGTTCGCATCGTGCAGGTCGATGGCCGTGCCGTTCAGCAGCAGCGCCTCGAAGTGCCGCGCCAGCCGCATCGCCTGCGCGATATCCTCTTCCCGCGCCCGCGCCACGATGCCGTCGACCGCGCTGGTTTCCAGGATGACCCGCACGGCCCGGATCTCCTGCGCCAGCCGCCCATCCGGCTTGAAGACGTGGTAGCCGCGATTGGGCAGATGCACGACCAGCCGCTTCTGCACCAGCCGGTCGAGCGCCCGGCGGACATCCATGCGCTTGGCTCCATGGCGCTCCTCGATGTCGATCTGCTTGAGCCATTGGCCGGGGGAAAGCGCACCGGACTGGATCTCCGCCGCGAGGAGATTCGCCAGGGCCTCGTGACGCTCCGCACGCGCCTTCGCGCTCTTGCCGCGATTCTTGCCGCGAACGGCCCCACCGCTCAGCTCGCTCTCAGACATCGTTGCCCCATGCACCGTTCGATCGGCCGCCCCGCATCCGGCTCGGCTTGTCGCGCCATGACCCTTATGCGAGAAATTGGCGCCAATATCAAAGATGACTTACATCCGGGAACAGGAACTCCGATGAGCAACAGCAAGGAAGTCTGGCAGCGCGTGGACGACAAGGCGCCGGGCTATTTCGCGTTGTCCGACCGCATCTGGCACATGCCCGAGCTCAATTATCAGGAGGTCCGTTCCGCGGCCGAGCACCGCGCCATGCTGGAGCGCGAAGGCTTCCGCATCACCGAGAATGTCGCCGGCATCCCCACCGCCCTGATCGGCGAAGCGGGAGAGGACGGCCCGGTCATCGCGATCATGGGCGAGTACGACGCCCTGCCCGGCCTGAGCCAGGAGGCCGGCATCGCGAGCGAGACGCCGGTTCAGAAGGGCGGCGATGGCCATGGCTGCGGCCACAACATGCTGGGTTCCGCCTCGCTGCTCGCGGCCGCCGCGGTCAAGGACTATCTCGCGGCCAACGGGCTCAAGGGCCGGGTGCGCTATTATGGCTGCCCCGCCGAGGAAGGCGGCTCCGCCAAGGGCTTCATGGTCCGCGCCGGCGCCTTCGGCGATGTCGACATCGCCCTGTGCTGGCACCCGGCCTCTTTCACCGGGGTCAACCGGCCGTTCTCGCTGGCCTGCGTCGAGGTCGAGTTCACCTTCACCGGACGGGCCTCGCACGCCGCCGCCGCGCCCCATCTCGGCCGCTCGGCGCTCGATGCAGTCGAACTGATGCATATCGGCGTCAACTACATGCGCGAGCACATGCCATCGACGGCCCGCGTGCACTACGCCATCATCAACGCTGGCGGCATCGCGCCGAACGTGGTGCAGGCGACGGCGACGACACGCCAGCTCATCCGGGCCGCCAACCTGTCGGAGATGTGGAGCCTCGTCGCCCGCGTGAAGAAGATCGCCGAGGGCGCCGCGCTGATGACGGAGACGCAGGTCGCAGCCAAGCAGCTTTCGGGCGACGCCAATCTCGTCGGCAACCGCCCGCTCGAGGAAGCGATGCATGCCAATCTGCAGGCGCTGGGCGGCCCCGGCTTCGACGCGGCCGATCAGGCTTTCGCGGCAAAGTTCCAGAAGACCCTCAATGGCGAGGACATCGCCTCCTCCTATGCCCGCTTCGGCTTGAAGCCGAAGGCGGGCGAATCGCTGAGCGACGAGATCTACCCGCTCGGCTCCGGCAGCGATTCCTTCGTCGGCTCCACCGATGTCGGCACGGTGAGCTGGGTCGTCCCCACCGTCCAGTGCCGCGCCGCCTGCTATGCGGTCGGCACGCCCGGCCATTCCTGGCAGCTTGTCGCGCAAGGCCTGGCGCCGGCGGCGCATAAGGGTCTCGCGCTCGCGGCCAAGGCCATGGCCGGCGTCGCCCAGGATGTGCTGAACGACCCCGCCCTGCTCAAGGCCGCGAAGGATGAGTTCGCCAGCTTCCGCGCGGGCAACCCCTTCGCCAACCCGATCACGGACGATGTCGAGCCGCCGCTCGACATGGCCGCTCACTGAGTCGATTCGGCTCGGCCGGCTCTACGCTTCGGGGCCGGTCGGGCGGGTCGCCTTGAATTCCTCGACGGCCGCGGTGGCCAGGTCCGTAACGGAAGCAGGCGGCGCGCCGATGAGGCGCAGCACGATCCGCCCGAGACGGGCCTTGGCATCGGTTTCCAGCTCCGGATCCAGCCGTCCGTCATGGTCGAGCGACGCCCAGGCGCGGGCATGGACCGCTTCGGCGACGAGCAGTTCGCTGGAGTTCAGCACTCCGGGAAAACGGAAGGAGCGGCTCTGGATCGGCGTATCGGACATGAGGCTATCGGGCATGGTCACCGCGCCGATATAGGGTCCGGGCCGGCGAGGGCAACCCCGCTCGTGGTCGCACTCAACCGTGCGGGGCCGTGTCCATGGCCCGTTGCGCCACGAGCTCCCGCAGCGCCGCGGCCAGAAGCTGCGCCGGCAGCGGCAATGCCGTATCGGTCCGCGTCGTCAGGCCGACCGGGCCGAACGTATCGCTCGTATCGGCCGGCAACACGGACAGCCAGCCCGTCCTGACATCCTCCGCGACGACGCCTTCCGAGATGAACCAGATTCCGTCGGTGAGGCGCAGATAATTGCGCGCGAAGGCATCCGAGACCGTCTCGATCACTCCGGCTGCCGGCTCCAGCGCATGGGCGACGAGATAGCGCTCCACCGTGGAACTGATCACCGAGCCCGGCGGCGGCAGCAGCCATTGATGGCGGGCGACCCCGGCGATGTCGAAAGGCGAGGATGCCAGCAGCGGATGGTGCGGACCGACCACCAGCGCGATCCGCTCGGAATAGAGATGCTCGAAGGCAAAGCCCCGCATCGTCTCCGGGTCCGCCATGCGGCCGATGACGAGATCGAGGTCGCCCAGCCTGAGCTGGGACATCAGCACGTCGTTCGGCCCGGTCACGACACGCGGGCGCATCGCGCCATGGCGCTCCATGACCTGCGCGAGCGCACGCGGCAGCATATGCGCGGAAACGGTCGGCAGCGCCCCGACGGAGAAGGCGACATCCGTATTGGCGCCGTCGCGCCCGACCATGCTGATGCCTTGCCTGAGCGCCGTCACGCTCGATCCGGCATAGCGCAGGAAGACCTCTCCCGGCCCGGTCAGCATCATCGGCCGGCGGTTCTGCTCGAACAGCGAAACCCCGAGCGCGTCCTCCAGCTCCTGAACCGTCTTGGAGATGGCCGGCTGGCTCAATCCAAGCAGAGCGGCCGCCTTCACCACGCTCTTCAGCCGCGCCACCTCCAGGAAGCACACCAGATGGCGCAGCTTGATTCGTCCGTTCAGCGGGACAGGGCGGGGCATCGTCACGTCCGGATGATCCTGAAATTGATCCTGAGTCCGATGGTTGAGCATACCGGCCCGGCCCCGCGCCAGGAAACCCGTGCCGCGCGCGGCGGATCGAGAGAGTTTTCCCCGGTGTCATAACGACGGGCCTCATCCTGCGGCATCGTGGACGGCCTGCCGAGTTGGCCGCGCAGCGCGGATCGGGATAAGGTACTTCACCGTGCGCGAAGACATTCATACAACCGGATTTCCGGCCCTTTGCGCCTCCTGCGAGGCGCGCCACCGCGGCATCTGCGGCTCGCTGACGGCCGAGCAGCTCACCCAGCTGGCGAAAGCCTCCTCGAAGCGAAGAGCCGAGCAGGGTGCCGAGCTGATCGGCGAGGCCGAGAACGTCGAGAGCTACGCGAACGTCCTGTCCGGCGTGGTGAAGCTGACGAAGATGCTCTCCGACGGCCGGCAGCAGATCGTCGGCCTGCAATTCGCGCCGGATTTCGTCGGCAGGCCCTTCCGGACCGAGAGCACGCTCACCGCCGAGGCTGCGACCGATGTCGAGCTCTGCTCCTTCCCTCGCGCGGCCGTCGAGCGGATGATGGTGGCGCAGCCCGATCTGGAGCATCGCCTGCTGCAGCAGACCCTGAAGGAGCTCGATCAGGCGCGGGACTGGATGGTGACGCTCGGCCGCAAGACCGCCGCAGAGAAGGTCGCAAGCTTCCTGCTGATGATCGCGCGCAATATCGACCCGACGATGCAGCCGGGGCAGCGCGCCGTCGCCTTCGACCTGCCGCTGTCGCGGGCCGAGATCGCCGATTTCCTCGGGCTGACCATCGAGACCGTCAGCCGACAATTCACGCGCCTGCGCACCGAGGGCGCGATCAGCATCGAGCACAACCGCCACGTCATCCTCGACGACATCCGCAAGCTCGCCGCCTCTTCGGGGGATTGACCGGACGGTCGCGCGCCTCAGCGCCCATCCGGCCCGGGCAGCGCCGACAGGATGCAGTCCTGCTCGAAGGCGATGTGCCGGCGCATCGAATCGAACAGCGCCCGCAGCATGTAGCCGAAGGCCTCCGGATTCGCGATCGGCCGGCCATTGCCATAGGCCAGCAGCGCTTCGCTGAGGTCCTCGGCGGCACAGCGATCCTGCACATGTTCGGCCCTGAGCCGGTTCACGATCCCGGCGTTGCGCCGCGACGTCGCGAAAGCCAGAAAGACCGAGCGCTCCTCGAAGCGGTGGCAGGCGTCGATCAGCGGCACCAGGCTGTTCCCCAGCATCAGGCAGCGCAGCCGGTCGACATGGGAGGGCAGGTCGTCGGCGAGCTGCTCCAGCGCGTCGCAGATTTCCAGCATCCGCGCATGGCCGCGCGCCATGTCGATATGCGGGACGAAGCCGGCCCCACTCTGTCCGCCGCCGCTGGCTGCATGCCGCGCCATGGCCGGCCCGCCGGTCAGGGCGTCGGCAGCGGCACGGTTGCCTTCGCCGGCTCCTCACGCACGGTGCGCAGCTCGTACCACAGCGCGTTCAGGATGCCGACGGAGGCGGCGAGGCCGAGGCCGAGAATCCAGGCGAAATACCACATGGCGCGTTCACTCCTGTCCGGATCAATAGGCCGAATGGCCGGCGTCCTCGACGCTCTTCTCGGTGACCTTGCCCCACAGCACGCTGTAGACCCAGGCGGTGTAGGCCAGGATCAGCGGCATGAAGATCACCGTCGCCAGCAGCATGTTGCGCAGCGTGGCGCGGCTCGACGAGGCATCGAACACCGCGAGCGAATGGCCGGGATTGCTGCTCGAGGGCAGCAGGATCGGGAACATCGCGACGCCGACCGTCGCCACGATCATGGCGACGCCGAGCTTGGAGGCGAGGAAGGTCAGCCCCTCCCACCGCGCCCGGAAGCCGATCGCCGCCAGCAGCGGCGCCACGACGCCGAGCGCCGGCACCGCCCAGAGCGCGGGATGCGCCCGGAAATTCGCAAGCCAGGCGGCGGGATCGGCGACGACGGTCTTCAGCAGCGGATTCGACGGCCCGTCCCAGACGATCGGCGAGGTCACGCGATAGCCGCCGAGCAGCCCGAGCCAGACCAGCACCCCGCCGCCGGCGAACAGCAGGGCCGTCAGGAACGCCGCCATCGTGCCGAAATCGCGGGCCCGGCCGGCGACGGCCCCGTCGGCCTTGAAGGTCAGCCAGGCGGCGCCATGCATCGTCAGCATCGCCAGCGAGACCAGCCCGCAATACAAGGCGAGCGGATTGAGCAGGCCGAAGAGATTACCCTCGTAGATCGGCCGCAGATCCGGCGTGAAATGGAAGGGCACGCCCTGCAGCGTGTTGCCGACCGCGACGCCGAAGATCAGCGAGGGAACCGCGCCGCCGATGAACAGCGCCCAGTCCCAGCGCGCGCGCCAGGCCGGATCGGGCTTCTTGGAGCGGTATTTGAAGCCGACGGGCCTGAGGATCAGCGCGCACAGCACCAGGAACATCGCGAGGTAGAAGCCCGAGAAGCTCATCGCGTAGAGCGCCGGCCAGGCCGCGAAGATCGCGCCGCCGCCCAGGATAAACCAGACTTGGTTGCCCTCCCAGACCGGGCCGATCGTGTTGATCGCCACCCGCCGCTCGATGTCTTCCTTCGCGACGAAGGGCAGGAGCGTGCCCACGCCCATGTCGAAGCCGTCCATCACGGCGAACCCGATCAGCAGGACGCCGAGCAGCACCCACCAGACCAGCCGCAGCGTTTCATAGGAGAAGAGAAAGTCGATCATCATCGTGATCCTTGGCTTGGCGTCCGGTCACTCGGCGGGATAGGGCGCGACGGCGTGCGGCCCCGGCTGCCCCGGTCGCCTCGGCCGCAGCCCCTCGACCACATCGGCGACATCGGGCCCTTTGCGGATGGCGGCGAGCATCAGCTTGACCTCGATGACGGCGAGCGTGCCGTAGAGAAGGGTGAAGCCGGCGATGGTGAGCAGCAGGTTGTAGACGCCGAGCTCGGAGGTCGCGAGGAAGGTCGGCAGCACGCCCTCGATGATCCAGGGTTGGCGACCGAACTCGGCGACGAACCAGCCGACCTCGATCGCGATCCAGGGCAGCGGCATCGCCAGAAGCGCCATGCGGAACAGCCAGCGCGGCGCTTCCGACTCGCGGATGGTGTGCCAGAGCGAGACCGCGAAGACGCCGAGCAGGATGAAGGCGCACAGCACCATCAGGCGGAAACCGAAGAACAGCCAGGGCACGCCCGGCACGGTCGACCAGGCGGCGTCCTTGATGTGCTGCTCGGTCGCCTGCCGGGGATCGGCGACGAATTGCTTCAACAGCAGCGCGTAGCCGAGATCATGCGAGGAGGCCTTGAAGGCCGCGCGGGCGACGCCGTCATTGCGATCGGCCTTCATCTTCTCCAGCGCGTCATAGGCGACGAGCCCGTCGCGGATGCGCGCCTCGGCCCGCTGCACCAGCTCGTTGATGCCGGGGATCGGCGTGTCGACCGAGCGCGTGCCGATGAGCCCCATCACCCAGGGGATATGGATGGCGAAATGGGTCTTGCGATCGGCAAGGCTGGGGAAGCCGATGGCGGTGAAGGAGGCCGGGGCCGGCTCGGTCTCCCACATCGCCTCGATCGCGGCGAGCTTCATC
This sequence comes from Allobosea spartocytisi, assembly GCF_014764685.1. Classification (NCBI taxonomy): domain Bacteria; kingdom Pseudomonadati; phylum Pseudomonadota; class Alphaproteobacteria; order Hyphomicrobiales; family Alloboseaceae; genus Allobosea; species Allobosea spartocytisi. The sequence goes on along the minus strand of NZ_JACXWY010000008.1, from coordinate 149,391 downwards.
TTCTGGTTGTCGGTGAGCGCATAGCCGCTCTCGTCGCCGAGCACGATGACCGAGAGCGCCGAGGCGAGGCCGAAGGCCGAGGCTATGACGAAGGAGCGCTTGGCGAGCTGTACATGCCGGCCGCGCAGCATGTACCAGCCGGAGACGCCGAGCACGAAGGTGGCGGCGCAGACATAGCCGGCCGAGACGGTGTGCACGAACTTCGCCTGCGCGACGGGGTTGAAGATCACCGCCATGAAGTCGGTGACTTCCATGCGCATCGTGTCGGGGTTGAAGGCGGCGCCGACCGGGTTCTGCATCCAGCCATTGGCAATGAGGATCCACAGCGCCGAGAAATTCGTGCCCAGCGCCATCAGCCAGGTCACGATCAGATGGGCGCGCGGCGAGAGCCTGTCCCAGCCGAAGAAGAACAGGCCGACGAAGGTCGCCTCGAGGAAGAAGGCCATCAGGCCCTCGATTGCCAGCGGCGCCCCGAACACGTCGCCGACATAATGCGAGTAATAGGCCCAGTTCATGCCGAACTGGAATTCCATGGTGATGCCGGTCGCGACGCCGAGCGCGAAGTTGATGCCGAACAGCACGCCCCAGAACTTCGTCATGTCCCGCCAGATCGGCCGGCGGGTCATGACATAGACCGTCTCCATCATCGCAATCAGGATGGAGAGGCCGAGCGTCAGCGGCACGAAGAGGAAATGATAGAGGGCCGTCAGCGCGAACTGCAGGCGGGATAAATCGACGAGGAGCGGATCGACCATGGCATCATCCTTTCGGGACGCTCTCTTGTAGCCGCACTCCCCGTCGAGCCTCTTGATCTGGATCAAGCGAGCATGCGCCGCGTCATGCGAGAGAAGGGACATGGAGCAGCCCGTCACAGCGGAAGACCGGCCTGACCGTCGCGGCGAAAGCCATGACGCCTTCGCGGCGCTCGCCCGGGCGCGGCGTCTCGGCAGCGCAGGGCTCGGCCGCGTGCTCGGCTGGCAGCTCGCCCGCACCGCGCTGCGCCTCGCCGCCGCGGCGTCGATGGCCGTGCTCTTCGGCAAGCTGATCATGGAGCAGCCATTCGAGACCTCGCTCCTGACTGCGCTGGCGATCTCCGTGCCGGGCGCCGCCGTCGCCGGGCTGATGGCCGATCGCGCGCAGGCACGGGCCGAGACGGAGGTTTCGACTTCACTGCGCGACGCCGCCATCGAAAGGCTGCAAGCCATGCCGGCGGGCCGGCTGCGCGCGCTCGCGGCCGGCAGCGTCACGGTCGGCCTCCAGCGCCATCCCGAGGCGGTGGCGGGCCTCGTCATCGGTCACCGCGCCGCCAGCTTGATGATGGCGATCGGTCCGCTCATGGCGGCGGTCGCGCTCGCCGTCGTCTCCTGGCAGGCGGCCTTGCTCGTTCTCGTCCTGACGCCGGTGATGATCCTGTTCTTCGCGCTGGTCGGCGAGACCATCCGCAGCCGCGCCGACGCGCAAGAGAAGGCCTTCAGCCATCTCGCCGGCCAGTTCGCCGACCGCATCCGCACCCTCCCGACCATCCTCGCCAACGATGCGCTGGCAGGGGAGGAGGCCAAGCTCGCCGGCCGGCTCGACGCCTATGTCGGCAAGACCCTGGGTGTGCTGCGCATCGCCTTCATCAATGCCGGGCTGATCGACTTCTTCGCCTCGCTCTCGATCGCGATGCTCGCCGTCTTCCTCGGCCTCGGCCATCTCGGACTCGCCACGATTCCCGGCTTCTCCGGTCTCGAACTCTGGCAGAGCCTCTTCATCCTGATGATCGCGCCGGACTATTTCGCGCCCTTCCGCCGCTTTTCCGAGCAGTACCACGCCAAGGCCGAGGGGCTCGCCGCCGCGGCCGCGCTCGACCAGCTGCTCGACGCCGAACATGCTCTCACGCCGGCCCTGCCGGCGGTCGAGCGGGCATTGTCGGAAATGACGATGCCGCCCAGCGGCCTCCTCGTCATCTCCGGTCCGAGCGGGGCCGGCAAATCGACCTTGCTGCGCCGGCTCGCCGGCATCGAGGCGGGGCCGACGCCTTCGCCATGGACAATGCCGCAGGGCTGCGTCTGGATCGCGACCGACAGCTTCGTCGCGACCGGCACCTTGGCCGAGGCCATCGGCAACGGGCTCGACGCCCCCTGCCCGACCCGCCTGCGCGAGGCTGCAGCCTGCATCGGCCTGCTCGACGACGCCTTGCTGCCCGGCGGCCTCGCGGCCCGTATCGGCGAGGGCGGCGCCAATCTCTCCGGCGGCCAGAGACTGCGGATTGCGCTCGCCCGCGCGCTCGTCAGCCAGCGCACGGTCATCGCCGACGAGCCGACCGCCAAGCTCGACCCGGCGACGGCCGATGCGGTGCGCCGCGCCCTGCTCGACATGGCGAACAGCCGGCTCGTCATCGTCGCGAGCCACGACCCCGAGCTGATCGCGCTGGCCGATCGGCGCATCGCGCTCGATGCGACCGCCTCTCTGGAGGAAGCAGCATGACGGACAACGCCGCAACGCGAGCCGCCGCTGCTCGCAAGCTGTGGCGCTATGCCGGGATGCTTGCCGCCGCGGCGCTGCTATGCGGTGTCCTGCTGGGCGGGCTGTCGGCCTGGTTCCTCGGCTCGGTCGCCATTGCGGGGCTCACGAGCGCCGCCTACAGCTTCAATGTCCATATCCCCGGAGCCCTGGTGCGCCTCTTCGCGGTCGGCCGGACGGCGGCACGCTATGGCGAGCGCCTCGCCGGCCACCACGCGGCGCTGGCGGATCAGACGACGCATCGGGTCGGATTGTTCGAGGCGATGGCCGCGGCCCCGGCCGTGCGCGGTGCCGGCTGGCAGCTCGCCGATCAGGCGCGTCTCGCCGACTATCTCGACGATGTCGAGGATCTCGACCTCGCCCGGCTGCGAGCCGATCTCCCGGCCCTTCTCCTCGCCGCCGGCCTGATCGGCGCCTTGATCGCGACCGCTTTCGTCGCGCCGCTGGCTCTCACCCCCATCATCGCGCTGCTCTGCGCGCTCGGCGCCATGGCGCAGCAGCTCGCGCGAGCCGGTGCCACCTCATGGGCGCAAACCCGCCTGTTACGGCGCCAGGCCGCGCAGCAATTCGGGGCGGCCCTGACCTCGGCCGTCCCGCTGCAAGCGGAAAAAGCCTGGGCCGGCCGCTGCACCGATGCGCTCGGCCGCTTCTCGCAAGCCGAGGAAGCCCAGCACGCCCTGCGGCTCGCTCAGGCCGGCCTCGATGCGCTGGCCTCGCTGCTTGGCCCCGTCGCCGGCGTCAGCATCTTCGCCGCGGCCTGGTTCGCCGGCGCGCGGGGCGAGGCTCTGCTGATCCCGGCCTTCCTCGCCTTTTCCTGGATCGCGCTCGCCGAGACGGCACAAGGCCCCTCGCGCATGGTCGTCGCCGCCTTGCGCCGCCGGGCCGCGAAGGCGGAGATCGAGCGCTGGATCGGCACAGCGACGCAACCGGCGCACTCTCCGACACGGTCACCGGCAGGGCTCACAGCCCTCCACACGTCGATGCAGCGCCGCGCCCCGGACAGGCGCCCGCTCGGCGCCAGGCTCACGCTCGCGCTGACGGCCGGTCGGCCGACGATCCTCACCGGCGCGAGCGGTGCCGGCAAGACCAGCCTGCTCAAGCAGATCGCCGGCTGGATCGGGCAGGACAGCATGGAGAGCGAGACCGGCCCGCTATCGGCCGAGGACCGGCGCAGGATGGCGATGTTCTGCCCGCATGACGCCGCGATCCTCACCGACACGGTGCGGGCCAATCTCTTCGCACCCGCCCTCCCCGACGAAGAGCTCTGGCAGGCGCTCGAAGCTGTGGAGATGGCCGATCGCATCGATGCCGCCGGCGGTCTGGACGGCTGGATCGCGCAGGACATGCTCTCGCTCGGCGAGGCGCAGCGGCTCAACCTCGCCCGCGCCTGGCTTTCGACGAAGCCGCTTATCCTGCTCGACGAGCCGACCGAGCATCTGCGCGCCGATCAGGGGCAGCGCATCCTGGCACGCCTCGTCGAGCGTCTCGACGACCGCATCGTCGTGATGTCGAGCCACAACGCTACCGGCCTGCCCGACGCCGCGACGATCCGGCTCTGACGACCTCCTCAGCAGAAATCGAAATCGACGCCCTCGTCCGCTTGCAGCACATGGCTGTCATAGAGCTTGTCGTAGCCGCGCCGTTCGACCTCGACCGCAGGCGGCCGTGCCGTGCGCCGCGCCGCCAGCTCCGCCTCGCCGACCAGCAGGTCGAGCCGCCTCTCGGAGACGCTGAGCCTGATCCGGTCGCCATTGCGCACCAGCGCGAGCGGCCCGCCAACAGCCGCTTCCGGCGCGACATGCAGGACGATGGCGCCATAGGCGGTGCCGGACATGCGCGCATCGGAAATACGGACCATGTCCTTGACGCCGCGCGCCGCGAGCTTGCGTGGAATCGGCAGATAGCCGGCTTCCGGCATCGCCGCGCTGCTGCGCGGCCCGGCATTCTGCAGCACCAGCACGTCATCGGGCTCGACATCGAGGTCGGGATCGTCGATCCGGGCCGCGAGATCCTCCAGCGAGGCGAAGACGACGGCGCGGCCTTCATGCTCCAGCAGGCGCTTCTCGGCCGCCGCCCGCTTCACGATCGCACCGCGCGGCGCCAGCGTCCCGAAAACCGCGACGAGGCCGCCATCGGGATCGACCGGCTCCGCGCGCGACCGGATGACGCCGCGATCGAGCGCCTCGACCAGCGGCGCATCGATGAGCTCGCCCAGCGTCTTGCCGGTCACGCTCAGCGCATCGAGATGCAGCAGGTCGCGCAATTCGCGCAGGACCGCCGGCACGCCGCCAGCCGCGAAGAAGTCTTCCATGTAATTGGCGCCGACCGGCTTCAGATTGACCAGCACCGGCGTCTCATCCGAGAGCCGGTTGAGGCGGTCGAGGTCGACCTTGACGCCGGCGCGCCGCGCGACGGCGGTCAGATGGATGACGGCGTTGGTCGAGCCTGAGATCGCCAGCAGCACCCGCCAGGCATTCTCGATCGCCTTTTCAGTGACGATCTGGCGCGGCCGCAGCGTCTGGGTGCCGATCAGTTCCACCGCCCGCCGGCCGCTCTCCTCGGCGCAGCGCAGCCGGTCGGCATGAACGGCCGGGATCGCCGCCGAGCGCGGCAGCGCCAGCCCCAGCGTCTCGGCGATGCAGGCCATCGTGCTCGCCGTTCCCATCACCGCGCAGGTACCCGCGGTGGTGGCGAGCCGTCCCTCGACGGCCTCGATCTCGGCGGCGTCGATCTCGCTGGCGCGGTAGCGCGCCCAGAAGCGGCGGCAATCGGTGCAGGCGCCGAGACGCTCGCCGCGATGGCGCCCGGTCGACATCGGCCCGCCGACGAGCTGCACCGTCGGCACATTGGCGGAGAGCGCCGCCATGAGCTGCGCCGGCACGGTCTTGTCGCAGCCGCCCATCAGCACCACGGCGTCGATCGGCTGGGCGCGGATCATCTCCTCGGTGTCCATCGCCATCAAATTGCGGAATTTGAGGCTGGTCGGATTGAGGAAGACCTCGCCCAGCGAGATCGTCGGGAATTCCACCGGCAAGCCGCCGGCCATCAGCACGCCGCGCTTCACCGCCTCCAGCAATTCCGGGAAATGGCGGTGGCAGTTGTTGAAGCCGCTATAGGTGTTGGCGATGCCGACGATCGGCCGCGCCAGCGCCTCGTCGGAATAGCCCATCGAACGCGCGAAGGAGCGTCGCAGATAGGCGGCGAACTCCGGGTCGCCGTAATTGGTGAGGCCGCCGGCGATGCCGCGCCCCTTCGCTTGCCCATCGCCCATGCGTTCCTCCCGAAAATTTTGTCGCGACGGTCAGAGCGCCAATCCGCGCTCCCGCAGCGCTGCGCGCAGATCGATCGGCTCGACGAAATGCACCGTCCGCATGCCGACACCGTCGGCGGCGGCGATGTTCTTGGCGCTGTCGTCGACGAAGATGCAGTCACCGGCAGCGAGGCCGTAGCGCTCCAGCAGCACGTGGAAGATCGCCGGGTCCGGCTTGATCAGCCGCTCATGCGCCGAGACCACGACCCCGTCGAAGGATTGCAGGAAGGGGAAGCGGATCAGGCTCTCCGCCCATTTCTCGCGTGAGAAATTGGTGATGGCGTAGACCTTGTCACCGCGCGCCTTCAGCTCCTTCAGCGTCGCGACGCTGTCCTCGATGATGCCGGGTACGGTCTCATGCCAGCGCTCGTCATAGGCCCTGATCTCGCGCTCCCATTCCGGGTGCTCAGCCACCAGCAACGCCACCGCCTCTTCCCAGGAGCGGCCGCGATCCTGCTCGATGTTCCAGGCGGCGGTGCAGACATTCTGCATGAACCAGTCGAGCCGCTCCGGATCGGGAATCAGGTCCCGGTAGAGCAGGCGCGGATCCCACCGGATCAGCACATTGCCCACATCGAAAACCACCGTCGGGGAAGCTGCTGCCATGATCTCCATCCGCTCATCCGCCCCCGCCGGCGACAGAAGGCCCGGCACGAAGCATCGCGCCGGAGGGTGGAGCGGCACCGGCTGCCGCGTCAACCGGGCGATATGCCGTTCACCTCAGAGCGCGAGAAAAACCCGCGCGACCTGCGCAAGCGCCTCCTCGGCATCGGCGCAGCGCACCGCGCCTTCGACCGCCGGCGCCCCATCGAGCAGGAAGACCGGCCGCTTGAACTGAAGCGCGAAGGCGATTTCCGACAGGGTGCCGTAGCCGCCGCCGATAGCGACGAGACAGAAGGCCGCCCGCGCGATCAACGCATTGCGCGCCACGCCGATGCCGGTCGCCAATGGCACGGTGACGTAGGGATTGGCCGCCGCCGGCTCATCGTCAGGCAGCAAACCGATCGACAATCCTCCGGCGCCCTCGACGCCGCGGCAGACCGCCTCCATCACGCCCGAGCGGCCGCCGCAGAGCACCGTGACGCCGTGCCCGGCGAGCAGGGCGCCCATATGCTCGGCCATGGCGTCCTGCGATGCGGTCGGCGTCCGCGTCCCGATCACCGCGACGGGGACACGCACGGCCTTGCCGCTCTCCCGCTGCAGCCAGCGCAGGGCTTCGGTGGGAGAGATCGCCACATCGTCGGAAACCCCAGCCCCGGCGCCCCAGATGCGGGCCGCCGGATCGAAGCAGCGCCCGGTCCCGTCGTGCAAAACGCGGCGGCCGGCATCGAGGCGTAGTGGCTTGCCCGGCTCCATCCGCGTCAGGCCGACTTCTCCTGGCCGAACTCGGAGATGCCGCCATGCCTGGCCGACCAGCTCGCCGGGTCGTTCAGGAAGCTCTCGACCTCGGCCAGCACCTTCGGCTCGAAATGGCCGCTCTCCTTGGCGACCGCCAGCACGTCCCACCAGGTCGTCAGATAGTGCAGGTTCACGCCGATCTCGGCCATGAGCTCGCGGCTCTTCGGGAAGATGTCGTAGTAGAACAGCACGAAGCAATGATCGACGACGGCGCCGGCATCGCGCAGCGCCTGGCAGAAATTGACCTTGCTGCGCCCGTCCGTCGCGAGATCTTCGACCAGCAACGTGCGCGCGCCGACCACGACCTCGCCCTCGATCTGGGCATTGCGCCCGAAGCCCTTCGGCTTCTTGCGGACATACTGCATCGGCAGCATCAGCCGCTCGGCGATCCAGGCGGCGAAGGGAATGCCGGCGGTCTCGCCACCGGCGATATTGTCGATCGATTCGTAGCCGATGTCGCGCACGATGGTCGAGGCGGCGAAATCCATCAGCGCCGAGCGCAGGCGCGGATAGGAGATGATCTTGCGCGAGTCGGTATAGACCGGACTTGCCCAGCCGGAGGTGAAGACGAAGGGCTTGTCCTTGTAGAAATGGACCGCATTGATTTCGAGGAACATCTTGGCCGCTTCGCGCGCGAGGACCGACCGATCGGCGGCGGTGAACAGATTGGCCATGGCGTCGATTTCTCCGGTCTGAGCGCCATCGTTCGCCGCGCGCGGCGTGAGACGAGGCACCTGTCAAGTTCGCAAACGGCCCCTTCTGTTCCTTCGCGACGGGAGGGTCAATAGCGGAAAAAGGTTTTCGACAGAGAGCACCGATGCGGCGTCGCTTCCCGGAAACGCTCGGTCGCCTTGTCGGGATTTCCCAGCGCAGATCGCGGTCTGGCTGGGTCGTCGCCCCGGAGTTTCGAGCCGCGGCAGGCTGAGCCGCGCCGATCCGGCTCAGCCTGCCGCGGCACCGAAACTTGCGAATCCCTTGCCTTCGGCCGCGAGGCGCTTGAGCAGCGGTGCCGGCTCCAACGCCTTGTCGCCGCTCTCGGCCGCCTGCGCCTCCAGCCGCTTGGCGATCACGTCGAGCCCGACGCCGTCGGCCCAGTACATCGGCCCGCCGCGCCAGGCCGGCCAGTTGTAGCCGTTGATCCAGACGACATCGATGTCGCCCGGCCGCGCCGCAATGCCCTCTTCGAGGATGCGCGCGCCCTCGTTCACCATCGGGTCGAGCAGCCGTGCCAGGATCTCCGCCTGCGAGAAGGCCCGGCGCGTCACGCCCTGCTCGGCCGAGATGCGTTGGATCAGCGCCTCGACCTCCGGGCAGCGCTGGCCGGCGCGCGCGCCCTGCGGGTAGAGATAATAGCCGCGCCCGGTCTTCTGCCCGAACCAGCCGGCCTCGCAGATCGCATCCGCGACGGGAGCCTTCAGGCCCCGCGCCTTGCGCGAGCGCCAGCCGATATCGTTGCCGGCGAGATCGGCCATGGCGAAGGGGCCCATCTTGAAGCCGAAATCGACCAGCGCCTGGTCGACCTCGTAGGGCAACGCGCCCGCGACGAGCAAACGCTCGGCCGCGCGCGTGCGCTGCTCCAGCATCCGGTTGCCGACGAAGCCGAAGCCGTTTCCGACGACGACAGGCACCTTGCCGAGCTTGCGCCCGAGCGCGACGGCAGTCGCGATCGCATCGTCCGCCACGCCCTTCGGCCTGACCACTTCGAGCAGCTTCATCACATTGGCCGGGCTGAAGAAATGCATGCCGAGCACGTCCTGCGGGCGTTTCGTCGCGGCCGCGATGGTGGGCACGTCGAGATAGGAGGTGTTGCTGGCCAGGATCGCGCCGGGTTTCGTCACCTTGTCGAGCTCGCCGAAGATCTGCTGCTTGACGCCCATCTCCTCGAAAGCCGCCTCGACCACGATATCGGCTCCAGCCGCCCCGGCGAGACCGACCACGGGCTTGATCAGCGCCAGCCGCGCCGCCCGCGCCTCCGGCGTCAGCGAACCGCGCTGGACGGAGATATCGTAGATCGCGGCGATGCGGTTCACGCCGTTGTCGAGCGGTGCCTGCGCCGTCTCGATCAGCGTCACCGGGATGCCGGCATTGGCGAAGCACATGGCGATGCCGCCGCCCATCGTGCCCGCGCCGATCACGGCGGCGCTGGCGATGGGGCGCGGCTTCACCTCGGGCCCGATGCCCGGCACCTTCGCGATCTCGCGCTCGGCGAAGAAGACATGGCGCAGAGCCTTCGAGCGCGGGTCGTCAACGAGCGCGAGGAACAGCTTGCGCTCGGCCGCCAATCCCTCCTCGAACGGCAGCAGGAAGACGTTGCGGACCGCCTCGACCAGCGCCGGCACATTCGGCATCTCGCCCGCCTTGCGCAGCGCGTCTTTCGCCTGAACCTCGAAAGCGGCGCGGTCGGCTTCGGTGAGCTTGTCGACGGCAGCGCTGGTGACGGGGCGGCGCCCCTCCCCGGCGAGCCCTTCGGCGACGCGGATCGCCGTGGCGAGGAGATCGCTCGACACCACCTCGTCGAGCAGCCCCCATTCGAGCCCGCGCCCCGCCGGGATCGGGTCACCCGAGAGCATCATCGGAAACGCCTTTGCCGCGCCGATCAGCCGCGGCAGGCGCTGCGTGCCACCCGCGCCGGGAATGAGGCCGAGCTTGATTTCGGGCAGGCCGAGCTGCGCTGACGGCAGGGCGACCCGAGCATGGCAGGCGAGCGCGACCTCGAGCCCGCCGCCGAGCGCCACGCCCTGGATCGCGGCAACGACCGGCTTCGGCGAACGCTCGATCGTGTCGAGCACATCGGGCAGGAACGGCGGCACCGGCGGCTTGCCGAACTCGCTGATATCCGCGCCGGCGATGAAGGCCTTGCCGGCCGCCGCGATCACGATGGCGCTGACCGCCTCATCCGCATTGGCTCGCCCGATCGCCTCGACCAGCCCTGCCCGGACCGCCGCGCCGAGCGCGTTCACCGGAGGACTGTCGAGCGTGATGACGGCAACCGCCGCGTTGCGGGAGAAGGCGACAGGATTCAAGGCGGCGGCTCCGGTTGAGGCATCCGTGGCGGCCGGCTGCCCAGCCGCCCCGAACGACACCGAGGAATAACCGATCTCGGTTGCCGGTCAGCAGATTTTTTTGCGGCCGGGCGCATGCGGGGCACGCTGCGGAAGCCGACCGGAAACCGCCATGCATGGCAAGGTTGCAAGTCGAGGTGTCGGCACGGGCCGCTCTTGTCGTATGGTCCTGCGCATGACGAACGGAGCATCGACTATGCCGAAGCGGTTGGAAGAGATCTGGAGCGCGTTGGCGGCCTGCCGCGACGCGACGAAAGGACGCCATCTGCGCGCTTTTTTCGCCGAGGACGCTGAGCGCTTCGCCGGTTTCTCGGCCCGGCTCGACGATCTGCTTCTGGACTATTCCAAGACCTCGGTCACCCCGGACGCCTTGGCTCTTCTCCTGAAGCTCGCGCAGACCGCGGAGGTCGAGGCCAAGCGCGACGCCATGTTCGCCGGCACCGCCATCAACACCACGGAAAACCGCGCCGTGCTGCATGTCGCGCTGCGCAACCTGTCGGACCGCCCGATCCTGGTCGACGGCATCGACGTGATGCCCGAGGTGCGCGCGACGCTGGACCGTCTCTTCGCCTTCGCCGAGGGCGTGCGCGACGGCAGCATCGCCGCCGCCGATGGAGGGCGCTTCACCGATGTCGTGAACATCGGCATTGGCGGCTCCGATCTCGGGCCGGTGATGGCGACGGCGGCGCTGACGCCCTATCATGACGGCCCGCGCCTGCACTACGTCTCCAATGTCGACGGCGCCCATATCGCCGACACGATCGCGAAGCTCGATCCAGCGCGGACGCTGGTGATCGTGGCGTCCAAGACCTTCACCACCGTCGAGACCATGACCAACGCCGCCACCGCGCGCAAATGGCTGGCCGGCGCGCTCGGCGAGGCGGCGGTCGGCGCCCATTTCGCCGCGGTCTCGACCGCACTCGACAAGGTCGCCGCCTTCGGCATCCAGCCGGAACGCGTCTTCGGCTTCTGGGACTGGGTCGGCGGCCGCTATTCGGTCTGGTCGGCGATCGGCCTGCCGGTGATGATCGCGATCGGGTCGGAGAACTTCCGCGCCTTCCTCGCCGGCGCCCATGCGGTCGACGAGCATTTCCGCACCGCGCCGCTCGACAAGAACCTGCCTGTCCTCATGGGCCTGATCGGCCTGTGGCATCGCGATGTCTGCGGCTATCCCTCCCGCGCCATCCTGCCTTACGACCAGCACCTTGTCCGGTTGCCCGCCTATCTCCAGCAGCTCGACATGGAATCGAACGGCAAGCGCGTGCGCAAGGACGGCACGCCGGTGGAGCGACCGACCGGCCCCGTGGTCTGGGGCGAGCCCGGCACCAACGGCCAGCACGCCTTCTACCAGCTCATCCACCAGGGCACCGACGTCGTGCCTTGCGAGTTCCTGATCGCGGCCGAGGGCCATCATCCCGACCTCGCCCACCATCAGCGCCTGCTGATCGCCAATTGTCTCGCCCAGAGCGAAGCCCTGATGAAAGGCCGCACGCTCGACGAGACGAAAGCGCAGCTCACCAAACGGGGCCTTGCTCCCGAAAAGCTGGAAGCGCTCGCCCCGCATATGGTCTTCCCCGGCAATCGCCCCTCGCTGACCATCGCCTATCGCAAGCTCGATCCCTTCGCGCTCGGCCGGATCGTCGCGCTGTTCGAGCACCGCGTCTTCGTCGAGGCGGCGATCTGGGACATCAACGCCTTCGACCAATGGGGCGTCGAACTCGGCAAGGAGCTGGCGACGGCGCTGCTGCCGGTGATCGAGGGCAAGGCGCCCGGCGCCAGCCATGATTCCTCGACCGCGGGCCTCGCCGCCTATCTCACGGCTGGCAAGAGCGCCTAGCGGCCTGCCGCCTCTCCCTCCCTCATCAGCCTGGACCGACGATGGATTTCACGATTTCACCGGAGCTCGAGGATCTGAGGCAGCGGATCGCGGCCTTCGTCGAGAGCGAGATCATCCCGCGCGAAGCCGATCCCGCGAGCTGGGACGCGCATGAGAACATTGCCTTGCCCGCATTGGCGGAGTTGCGGGCGAAGGCCCGCGCGGCCGGGCTCTGGTGCCTTCAGCTCAAGCCGGAGACGGGTGGGCTCGGTGTCGGGCGCGTCGGCATGGCGGTCTGCTACGAGGAAATGAACCGCTCGATCTTCGGCCCGGTCGTGTTCAACTCGGCCGCGCCCGACGACGGCAACATGATGGTTCTGGAGGCGGTGGCGACGCCCGACCAGAAGCGCCGCTGGCTCGCGCCGATCGTGGCCGGCGAGGTCCGCTCCGCCTTCGCCATGACCGAGCCACATCCCGGCGGCGGCTCCGACCCGACCATGATCCGTACGCGAGCCGAGAAGCAGGCCGATGGCTCCTGGAAGCTCTACGGCCGCAAATGGTTCATCACCGGCGCGGAAGAGGCGGTGCATCTCATCGTCATCGCCCGCACCTCCGACGATCCGCGCCGCGGCCTGACCGCCTTCCTCTTCCACCGCGACCAGCCGGGCTGGGAGATCGTCCGCCGCATCCCGATCATGGGGCCCGAAGAGCATGGCGGCCATTGCGAGATCGCCTTCGACGGTCTGCGCGTCGCGGCCGAGGATGTGCTGATGGGCGAGGGCGACGGCTTCAAGGTCACGCAGATCCGGCTCGGCCCCGCACGCCTGACCCATTGCATGCGCTGGCTCGGCCTCGCCAAGCGCAGCGTCGAGATCGCCCGCGCCTATGCCGCGACGCGCGAGGGCTTCGGCATCCGCCTCGCCGACCGTGAAAGCATCCAGCTCAAGCTCGGCCGCACCGCCATGGCGATCGAGATCGGCCGCCTCCTGGTGATGAAGGCGGCCTGGGAGCTCGACCGTGGCGGGCAGGCCCGCAAGGAGGTCTCGATGGCCAAGGTTCAGGCCGCCAACACGCTGCACGAAGCGGCTGACATGGCGATCCAGATCAACGGCGCGCGCGGCTATTCCAAGGACACCGTCCTCGAATGGATCTACCGCTACGCCCGCCAGGCACGGCTGGTCGACGGCGCCGATGAGGTCCACCAGATGGTCCTCAATCGCTTCCTCGACAAGGAAGGCGACGCCTTCTGGCGCTGGCCGGTCGCTGGCGCATGATCGCTCCCGCCGGACAGCCCGATCCCGGCTTCGACGCCGCCATCCTCGACCGCTTCCTGCGCGGCGCCGTGGAGGGGCTGTCCGGCCCGATGCGGCTGCAGCAGATCAGCGGCGGCCAGTCCAACCCGACCTTCTTCGTCACCTATGACGAGCGCGCGCTGGTGCTGCGCAAGCAGCCGCCGGGCGATCTTCTGCCTTCAGCTCACGCCATCGACCGCGAATATCGCGTGATCAGCGCGCTCGCCCAAACCGATGTGCCGGTGCCCCCCGCCCTGCTCTATTGCGACGATCGCACCATCCTCGGCACGCCCTTCTACCTAATGGAGAAGGTCGAGGGCCGCGTCTTCCACGACTGCACTTTGCCCGGCCTTTCCCCCGCAGAGCGCAACGCGATGTACGCCTCGCTCGCGACCACGCTGGCGGCGCTGCACAATGTCGATGTCGCGGCGGTGGGTCTCGCCGATTACGGCAAGCCCGGCAATTACTTCGCCCGCCAGATCGCGCGCTGGGGCCGGCAATGGGAATTGTCCCGCAGCCGCGACGACGCCCATATCGACCGGCTCCGTGCCTGGCTGCCGGAGCATATCCCGGCCGACGAGACCGTCAGCCTCGTCCATGGCGACTATCGCATCGGCAATGCCATGTTCCATCCGACCGAACCGCGCATCGTCGCCCTGCTCGACTGGGAACTCTCGACGCTCGGCCACCCGCTCGCCGACCTCGCCCATTCCGCCATCGCCTGGCTGTCGCGGCCGGACGAGTATGGCGGCATCGAAGGGCTCGATCTCGCAGCGCTCGGCCTGCCCGATCTCGCTGGCTTCACCTCCCTCTATGCAGCCGAAGCCCGCCACGGCCAGACGCTGCAGCCCTTCCACCTCGCCTTCGCCCTGTTCCGCTGGGCCGTGATCTTCGAGGGCATCGCGGCGCGCGCCCGGGCCGGCAACGCTTCCGCCGACAACGCCGCCGAAACCGGGCGCCTGGCTGCCGCCTTTGCCCGGCATGCGGCGGACCTCACCCAGTGAGCTGGGTCCGCCCCCCTCGCCGCGCCGATTGATCCGCCGCCGTCCCACCCGTATGCCTCTTGTCGACAAGAGGGCCCGCAAGAGGACTGTGGATGAGCGCGACGAAGACACCAGCCCCCGCCCCGGAGCGCAAGCGCGGCTCGGGCGTCAAAGTCGTCTACGACCTGCTGCGCGACGAGATCCTCGACCTCGTCCTGCCGCCGGGCAGCCCGATCGACGAGGTGCAGCTCGCCGAGCGCTTCCAGATGTCGCGCACGCCGATCCGCGAGGCGCTGGTGCGGCTGGCCGGCGAAGGATTGATCGACACGCTGCCGAACCGCTCGACCATGGTGGCGAATCTCGACTTCCTCAACATGGCGCCCTTCTTTGACGCGCTGACGCTGATGTATCGGGTCACGACCCAGCTCGCCGCCCAGAACCACCGGCCCGCTGATCTGGAGGCGATCCGCGCCCGGCAGGCCGAGTTCGCCGCCGCCGTCGCGGCACAGGATGCGCTGGCGATGATCGCGACCAACGCCGCCTTCCATGCCGCGATCGCGGAAGCCGGCCGCAACCCCTATTTCAACAGCCTGTTCAGCCGCCTCCTCGACGAGGGCCGCCGCTTCCTCAGGCTCTACTACCAATCCTATGACGACCGGCTGCCGCAGCAATTCGTCGATGAGCACGAGGCGATGATCGCCGCGATCGTCACGCGCGACACGGCAGCGGCGGAGCGTCTCGGCAAGGCCCATGCCGAACAGATCGTCGAGCAAATTCAGAAGCTTATGGTCGGCGAGAAACGACTCGAAATCCCGCTCTAGAACGCTCGCCCGAATTCTTGTCGACAAATAATATGCAAGATGCTAGGAAGGGGCATGGAGAGGCGCCCCGACGCGGCGCGAGCCTCCGCCGACCGGCAGCCAGAAGGAGATCGAGATGAAGGCCAAGATTTTCTCCGGCGTGATCCCCGCGCTGATGACGCCCTGCAAGGCGGACCGCACGCCCGATTTCGACGCGCTGGTGCGCAAGGGCAAGGAGCTCATCGCCGCGGGCATGTCCGCGGTGGTCTATTGCGGCTCGATGGGTGATTGGCCCCTGCTCACCGACGCCCAGCGCATGGAAGGCGTCGAGCGTCTGGTGAAGGCCGGCATCCCGGTCATCGTCGGCACGGGCGCGGTCAACACCGCCTCCGCCGTCGCCCATGCCGCCCATGCCCGGAAGGTCGGCGCCCAGGGCCTGATGGTAATCCCGCGCGTGCTCTCGCGCGGTTCGGTCATCGCCGCCCAGAAGGCTCATTTCAAGGCGATCCTCACCGCTGCCCCCGACCTGCCGGCGGTGATCTACAACAGCCCCTATTACGGCTTCGCCACCCGCGCCGAGCTGTTCTTTGCTCTCCGCGCCGAGCATCCCAACCTCGTCGGCTTCAAGGAATTCGGCGGCCCGGCCGACATGCGCTACGCGGCCGAGAACATCACCAGCCGCGATGACGGCGTCTCGCTGATGATCGGCGTCGATACCGCCGTCTTCCACGGCTATGTGAACTGCGGCGCCACCGGCGCGATCACCGGCATCGGCAATGTGCTGCCGAAGGAGGTGATCCATCTCTGCAAGCTGTCCGAAGCCGCCGCCAAGGGCGATGCCGAGGCGCGCCGGCTCGCGCTGGAGCTGGAGCAGGCGCTGACCGTGCTCTCCTCTTTCGACGAAGGCCCGGACCTCGTTCTCTTCTTCAAGCACATGATGGTGCTGAAGGGCGATGCGGAATACGCGCTGCACTTCAACGAAACCGATGCGTTGAGCGACAGCCAGCGCGGCTATGCCGAGACGCAGCTCAAGCTCTTCGACGCCTGGTACGCGGATTGGTCGAAGCAGCCGGGCGC
This sequence comes from Allobosea spartocytisi, assembly GCF_014764685.1. Classification (NCBI taxonomy): domain Bacteria; kingdom Pseudomonadati; phylum Pseudomonadota; class Alphaproteobacteria; order Hyphomicrobiales; family Alloboseaceae; genus Allobosea; species Allobosea spartocytisi. The sequence continues at coordinate 133,148 of NZ_JACXWY010000008.1, read as the reverse complement.
CGCGCGGAAGCACGCCGCCTGACGGCAGCGCCCACCCGATGGCCGCTCCCGATGTCATCGTCATAGGCGCCGGCGTGGTCGGCCTCTCCGCCGCGATCGCGGCGCAGGGGCGCGGCCTCTCCGTCGTCGTGCTGGATCGCGAGGGGCCGGCGGCAGGCGCCTCGGCCGGCAATGCCGGCGCCTTCGCGTTCACCGACATCCTGCCGCTCGCCTCGCCCGGCATTCTGCGCAAGGCGCCGCAATGGCTGCTCGACCCGCTCGGGCCACTCTCGGTGCCCCCGGCCTATGCGCTGCGGATCGCACCCTGGATGTTCCGCTTCTGGCGAGCCTGCGCGCCCGCCCGCGTCGCGCATTCCACCGCCGCGCAGACCGCGTTGATGGACCTGTCCAAAGCCGAGCTCGAACCCTTCCTGCGCGAGAGCGGCACGCTCGGCATGCTGCGCAAGGACGGCAATCTCCAGGTCTATGAGGGCGAAGCCGAGCTCAAGGCCTCCCTCCCCGGCTGGCGCGCCCGCGAGGCGCACGGTATCGAATTCCGCCACCTCGATGCCGCCGGCATCGCCGACATCCAGCCAGGCCTCGCACCGCGCTTCAGCCACGGTACCTTCACGCCGGGCTGGTATTCGATCGCCGATCCCAAGCTCTACACGCTCGCTCTGGCCGAGCATTTCCGGCGCAAGGGCGGCACGATCGAGCGGCTGGACGTCGTGGGTCTGGCGCCGCAGGGCGACGGCATCGAAATCCGCGCCCGTGACGGTATCTCCCGTCAGGCCGCGAAGGTCGTCCTCGCCGCCGGCGCCTTCTCCCACCGCATTGCCCGCAGCCTCGGCGAGCGCATCCCGCTCGAAACCGAGCGCGGCTACAACACCACCCTGCCCCCCGACGCCTTCGACCTGCGCACGCAGATCACCTTCGGCGGCCACGGCTTCGTCGTCTCCCGGCTTTCGACCGGCATCCGCGTCGGCGGTGCCGTCGAGCTCGGCGGATTGGACCTGCCTCCGAATTTCCGCCGTTCGGAGGCGATGCTGGCCAAGGCCCGGACCTTCCTGCCGGGCCTCAACCCCGAGGGCGGCGTGCAATGGATGGGCTTCCGCCCCTCGCTGCCGGACAGCCTGCCGGCGATCGGCCGGGCGCGGGCCTCAGCCCGCGTGGTCTATGCCTTCGGCCATGGCCATCTCGGCCTGACGCAATCGGCCGGCACCGCCCGGCTCGTCGCTGACCTGTTGACAGACCGGCCAACCGCCGTCGACATCGTCCCCTTCTCCCCGCAGCGCTTCTGAGAGGCGTATCCCATGGCCAGCCATACCTTCTCCTGCATCGACGGCCATACCTGCGGCAATCCGGTGCGCCTCGTTTCCGGCGGCGGCCCGCTGCTGGAAGGCGCGAACATGCTCGAGAAGCGCGCCCATTTCATGCGCGAATTCGACTGGATCCGCACCGGCCTGATGTTCGAGCCGCGCGGCCACGACATGATGTCGGGCTCGATCCTCTACCCGCCGACCCGGCCCGATTGCGACGTCGCCGTGCTCTTCATCGAGACCTCGGGCTGCCTGCCGATGTGCGGCCACGGCACCATCGGCACGATCACCATGGGCATCGAGAACGGGCTGATCACCCCGCGCGAACCGGGCAGGCTCTCGATCGACGCCCCCGCCGGCAAGGTCGATATCAGCTATCGCCAGGAGGGCCGCTTCGTCGAGGAGGTCCGCCTGACCAATGTGCCGGGCTTCCTCCATGCCGAGGGACTGACCGTGGATGTCGAAGGCCTCGGCGAGATCGTCGTCGACATCGCCTATGGCGGCAATTTCTACGCCATCGTCGATCCGCAGAAGAACTTCCGCGACATCGCCGACCACACCGCCGGCGAGTTGGTCGGCTGGTCACCAAGGCTGCGCGCCGCGCTCAACGCCAAATACGAGTTCGTCCACCCGGAACACCCCGAGATCACGGGCCTCCGCCACATCCTGTGGACCGGCCAGGCGACCAAGCCGGAAGCCCATGCCCGCAACGCCGTGTTCTACGGCGAGAAGGCGATCGACCGTTCGCCCTGCGGCACCGGCACCTCGGCCCGCATGGCGCAGCTCGCCGCCAAGGGAAAGCTCAAGGTCGGCGACGAGTTCGTGCACGAATCGATCATCGGATCGCTGTTCAAGGGCCGCGTCGAGGCGGCGGCGACGGTGGCGAACCGCGAGGCCATCATCCCCTCCGTCGCCGGCTGGGCCCGGATGACCGGCTACAACACCATCTTCATCGACGACCGCGACCCCTTCGCCCACGGCTTCGTCGTCGCCTGAGGAAGCCCTGAGGCCGCGATGTGTGAAAGGCGGCCCTCAGGCCGCCTTCTTGCCCGCGTCGAACGGGATCTCGATGTCGACGGCCAGCGTCGAGACCTGGGCGCCGCGCTCCATCCTGACGGTGACCTTCTCGTCATCGACCTGCATGTGCTTCGAGATGGCGCGCAGGATTTCGTCGCGCAGCTTGGTGACGAGGTCGGAATCGCCGACGGCGGCGCGCTCATGCGCCAGCAGGACCTGCAGTCGCTCGCGAGCTGCCGGAGCCGATGGCGAGCGGGAGAAAAGACGGAGCAGATTCATGCCGCTTTCCTTCCGAAGAACTTGCCGAAGAAGCCTCGCTTCTCGCCGGGGATCGCGACCGGGAGGCTTTCTCCCTTAAGCCGGCGCACGGCCTCGAAATAGGCGATCGCCGGCGCGCTGCGGTCGTCTGCAAGCGTGACGGGCGAGCCGATATTGGAGGCGCGCAGCACGTCCATGCTCTCCGGGATGATGCCCAGCAGCGGGATCGACAGGATCTCGAGGACGTCGTCCACCTTGAGCATGTCGCCGCGCTCGGCGCGGGCGGGGTCGTAGCGGGTGAGCAGCAGGTGCTTCTCGACGCGCTCGCCGTTCTCGGCCCTCAGCGTCTTGGAGTCGAGCAGGCCGATGATGCGGTCGGAATCGCGCACCGATGAGACTTCCGGATTGGTCACGACGATGGCGATGTCCGCATGGCGCATGGCCAGCGTCGCCCCGCGCTCGATGCCGGCCGGGCTGTCGCAGATGACCCAGTCGAAGCTCTGCTTCAGCGCGCCGATCACCGCCGCGACGCCCTCGGCCGTCAGATTGTCCTTGTCGCGCGTCTGCGAGGCCGGCAGCAGATAGAGCGTCTCGACCCGTTTGTCGCGGATCAGCGCCTGCGTCAGCTTGGCCTCGCCCTGGATGACGTTGACGATGTCGTAGACCACGCGCCTTTCGGCGCCCATGACGAGGTCGAGATTGCGCAGGCCGACGTCGAAATCGATCACGACGACCTTCTCGCCGCCCTGTGCGAGTGCAGCGCCCAGCGCGGCGGAGGAGGTCGTCTTACCGACGCCGCCCTTGCCCGATGTGACCACGATGACCTTGCCCATTGACCGCTCCTTTGAATGTTGATGCCTGCGGCTCAGGCGAGCGCTTCGACCTTGAACGCTTCGTTCTCGAGCCAGATCTGGACGGATTTGCCGCGGAGCCCGGGCTCCATGTCCTCCGCCGTCTTGTAGTAGCCGTCGATGGCGATCAGCTCCGCCTCGAGCTTGCGGCAGAAGATGCGTGCCGCGCCGTTGCCCATCGTGCCGGCCATCGCCCGTCCGCGCAGGGTGCCGTAGACATGGACCGAGCCGCCCGCGACGATCTCCGCTCCCGATGCGACCGAGCCGATGACGGTCACGTCGCCTTCCAGGAAGACCAGCGACTGCCCCGAGCGCACCGGCTGCGTGACGATGATGGACGGCACGGCTTTCGGCAGCTGCGGCGCAACCGGCTCGCTGCTGGCGACGGCATCGGCCTTGGGGCTCTCGGCTGCGACCGGGGCCTCGAAATCCGAGGTCGGGCGCCCATCCGCCATCGCCGGCGGCAGATCCGAGCCGAGTAGCGACGGGGACGCGCCCTCGATCCCCATGATCCGCACCTGGCGTGAGCCGAGCTTGCCGACGAGCTCCCGCAACTCAGCGCGGTCGATCTCCAGGCCGGAAACGTCGAGCACCACGGGGCGCCGCAGGAAGAAGCCGGCGGAGCGCGAGGCCAGATCGTCAAGCCGCGCCAGCCAGTCCTCGAAGGGCTGCTCCGGGGTCAGCGTCAGCGCGAGATAGGACCGCCCCTTGAGGCGGATAGGCCGGGGTTGAGTTAACACGTCGGTCATCTTGGTAAATTTTCGGTTGCTTCGGTGTATCGAGGGAATGGTTAACGGAGTGTAAATCGCCCCGGCGCAGCCAGCGGGTGTCCACATTCTCTCCACAGCGCACATCGGCTCGATCCGGCCGGCATCGCGCATCTGCGACACCCGGTGCTGACGTGGGCCGGATGCTGCGGCTACCATGGCCGGGAAGCGCTTGCCTCGGACAGCCGATGCTGGTGTCTCGTCGAGCGTTCCGCCGGGAAACAGGGAATCACAGGAATGTCGCAGGCCGCGATTGCCAACCGTCTGGACCGCCCGGTCGACGACGCAGCCGATCACGTCCTCGGCCCCGGCCGCGCGCAGATCACGCTCGTCGAATATGGCAGCTACGCCTGCCCCCATTGCCGGGCCGCCAATGAGCGCATCGCCGAAATCCGCGACCAGCTCGGCGAACGCGTGCGCTATGTCTTCCGTCACCGGCCGCTGACCGGCAGCGACATCGCGCTGCGCGCCGCCGAGCTCGTCGAACGCGCCCGGACCGCCGAGCAGTTCTGGGACGCGCACGTCAAGCTGATGACGCGCTCGCAGGTGCTGACCGAGGACGATCTCGAGGCAGTCGCCCGCGATCTCGGCCTCGCCGAGCAGACTCCCGATCAAGCCGCGCAGGAGGCGCAGCAGGCCGCCGCCCGCGTCGAATCCGACATCGAAAGCTCCCATGCCAGCGGCGTGCGCTTCACCCCGACATTCTTCATCAACGAGCGCCGCTATGACGGCCCCTGGGACGAGAGTTCCTTCCTCGATGCGATGCTGGGGACGCTCGGCCATCGCTTCCGCACCGCCGCGCTCGATTTCGCGAGCTGGGGCCCTTCGGCCGGCATCCTGCTGCTGCTCGCAACCGTCCTCGCCATCGCTCTGACGAACTCACCGCTGGGGCCGGGCTTCGAGGCCTTCTGGCATCGCGAGGCGGCGCTCTCTTTCGGCGATGCCCGCTTCGGCATGTCGCTCCAGCACTGGGTGAATGACGGCCTGCTCACGATCTTCTTCCTGGTCGTCGGCCTGGAGATCAAGCGCGAGTTCACCGTCGGCCACCTCGCCGGACGGCGTTCCGCCGCACTCCCCATCGCCGGCGCGATCGGCGGCATGGTCGTCCCGGCATTGCTGTACATCCTCGTCCTGCCAGGCGGGCCCTGGTCCCATGGCTGGGGCGTGCCGATGGCGACCGACACTGCCTTCGCCATCGCCATCATCGTCATGATGGGCTCGCGAGTGCCGATCGAGCTGCGCATCTTCCTCACCGCCGCCGCCATCGTCGACGACATCGGGGCGATCGTCGTGGTCGCGCTGTTCTATTCGGGCAAGCTCCAGCTCGGCTACCTGATCGCCGCACTCGTCCTAACCGGCGGGCTTGCCGCCCTCAACCGCGCGCATGTCTATCGCGTCGCGCCCTATGCGCTGATCGGCCTCGCGCTCTGGGCTTGCGTCCATGCCGGAGGGCTGCACGCGACGCTCGCCGGCGTCGTGCTGGCGCTGTTCATCCCGACCCGGCCGCCGGCCAATCTCGCCGCCCTCACGGCGCAGGCCAACTCGATCATGCTGGGCGAAGCGGCCCATGGCGGCGAGGTGCTGCGGCACGGCCCATCGACCCCCGCCCTGCGCGCGCTCGACGCGATCCATGACCGTCTGGAATCGCCGGCCGACCGGCTGCTGCGCCACGCCGGCGCCCGGTCGAGCTATCTCGTCCTGCCGCTCTTCGCCCTGGCCAATGCCGGCGTCGTCATCGCGCCGGACGTCCTCGAGGGACGCGGGATGCTGGTGCTCGCGATCGCGGCTGGGCTGGTCCTCGGCAAGCCGCTCGGCATGCTCGGAGCCGCCGCCCTCGCCGTCCGCCTCGGCGTCGCGCTCAAGCCCGCCGAATATTCCTGGCTCCAGCTCGCCGGAGCGAGCGCGCTCGCCGGCATCGGCTTCACCATGTCGCTCTTCATCGCCGGCCAGGCCTTTGCCGATCCGGGCGACTTCGCCGCAGCCAAGATCGCGGTCTTTGCGGCCTCGATCGCTTCGGCCTTGCTGGGAGCGGGCTTGCTCGCGGCTGCGGCGCGAAGATTCGCGGACCGGGCAGCATAGGTCGCCGCGCGTCCATCGGATACGATAACGAAACTATATCCACGCTATATCGCATATAATTCTCAAGAATCGCGCCTATATCGACCTAAGGGGACTCATAATCTCGTAAATTATAAGTATACTTTTGGTATTATAGAGCAATCCACGCCAATATTTCTATAAATGACTACGATACCCCAGCTTCGACGCATCAATGAAATACAGGACCGGCGTCGTTCCACTCCGCGGTCGCCGCGAGAAAGGCGGCGCGCAACGCGGCGGCGTTCTCGGCCTCGAACAGCGTCTCATGGTTGCCGGGAAGATCGATGATGCGAAGCTCGGGGCAACGCTTGCGCCAAAGACCGTCATTCGCCGCCGTCGCTGCAGTTCGCAGCAGAGCCGCCGGCGCGTGCAGAGACGTGGTGCGGTCGTCGAGGTTGCGCATCCATGCCGCGGTCATGCGGATCCGGAGCCGCATGCTCAGCTCTTCCGCGAATGCCGGATCGATCGTGCCGATCCGATGAAGCGGCGCGGCGTGCTCTCGCGCGAGCACGGGCAATCCATCTCCGGCGAGGCGAAACAGGCCGCGCCAGGCGAGATGCCGGGCGTGAAGCACCAGTGCGCCCGGGCGCCCGCGCCGCAGAAGATCGGCCGCGTGGGAGGCGAGGCGCGCCTTCCACTGCGCCGATCGTGCCGCCGTGATGCTCCCGGAATCGATGATGCACAAACCCGCGACGGTGCGCCCAAGGCTCTCGAGACGGAGCGCGGTCGCATAGGCGAAATGGCCGCCGATCGAGACGCCGAGCAGAACGACCGGCATCTGCGGGATGCGATCCATGATCTCCGCCGCGAAAGCATCGACCAGGGCCTCTCCGGTGAGGCCGGCATCGACGGAATTCCGCCAGTTTGGATAGCGCAGCGCAATGACGCGATCCCGGTCCGACGGCCCGGCGCAGAATGGTGAGCAATCCGGCGCGTGGCCGCTCGCGCCCGGCAGGACGATGAGCGGCAGGCCCGCGGCGTTCATGTGCGGGCCATGGCCGTTCGGGACAAGGCCGCCGCGATCGTGCGCGCGGTGTACTCGGCCCCGGCGACGAAGCGGAACACCGGGCCGAAGCTCATCGACGATGCCGGACCGGCGAAGCGCAGCCCCCGGACGGAAGACTGGAAGGATGCATCGAGCCGTGGCGCGCAGCCTTGCCGGGCAATGGCGCTGCGCAATTCGGGCGCCAGAAACGGGATGCGCTCGACATTCACCTCGTAGCCGGTGCCAGCGATCACCCGGTCGACGAGCAATTCGCGATCCTGCTTGTCCGCGCCCCGCAAGCACAGCGACACGCGATTGCCGATCGCCTGCCCCGCAACCACGCTGGTATCGTATTCGACCGGCACGAGCGCCTCGACCCGCTCGCGCAGCCACCATGCCCCCTCGGGCGGCAGGAAATTCCTGAGGAAGAGCGCGCGCCCGCAGGCCGGCAGCCGATGGAACGCGCCGGGCAACTGCGTCAGGGCCCATGCTTTCGGACTGCCGCCCAGCGCCGAGACCGGCCAGCGGATCCGCTGCCAGAGCGTCGGCGTGCGGCTCCCGCGGGTCATCCAAAGAGTGGACGGCTTGCGGATCAGCAAGCGCGGCGACGCACCGGCTTCGTGGAGCAGCGCGGCCGCTTCGAGGGAGGACTGGCCGGAGCCGAGAACGGCGACCTCGAGGCCCTGGAAAGCAGCGAAGCTGTCGACCCTGGCGGTGTGCGTGGCGAGGGCGCCGGGCAGCGCTCGCAAGGCGTGCGGCATCTTTGCGAAGTTCGCCAGCCCCGTGGCGACGATGACATCCGATGCCTCGACCGCGTCACCATTGCTGAGCGTCAGGAGGTAACCCTGTCCCCGCCGGGAGACATTCGCGACATCGACGGGCTCGATCCAATCGACATGCCGCTCCTGGAACCAAAGGCCGTATTCGGCGAAATTCGCGATGGAGCAGGGCTCGAACGTCTCCAGGCCTCGCGGCTCGTTGTAATCGGCGAAGGTCGAGCCCGGGTGCGGCGACGAGATGTTCGTCCCGAAGCAATAGGACTTGAGGTAGCGCCGGGATCCGGCGCGGGCGATCTGGCTCCAGAAGGCCATGGGTTGGCCGAAGATCCGGTGCGGGACATTGCGGGCCGCGAGATGGCTCGCAAGCGAGAGCCCGTAAGGTCCGCCGCCGATGATCGCCACGAGTTGCTTGCTCATCGTCACAGTCCGCGCGCGACCAGGGGAGAAGACGGAAGCATGGTCCGCACGAACCGCGGCGCCGCCCGAAATCCGAGATAGAGCTCGGACAGAACATGCACGATGCCCGGCATGGGGTCGCTGGGATCGGAGGCGAAATGGACCATATGCGCGCGGTTCTGCCGCGCCCAGCTGCGCCAATGCGCGAGATCCCCGAGGCGCGCCCGCATGCAGAGCGTCTGCGCCAGAAGGATCGCATGAAGGGTGAAGTTGTCGCAGAAGACGACCTTCTCGGCCGGGTTCTCATCTTGCGCCTCGGCCGCGAGGCTTCGAAGGGCTTCGGCTTCGCCGAGCGCGTCCAAATAGGCCAGCAGCGGCAGAGGTAGCCCGCGGCGCAGATCGAGGCCGATCTGGTTGAACAGGCGCGGATTGAAATCGATGATCGCCCAGGCGCCGTCGTGCAGGATGAACTCGACCTCGAACAGTCCGAAATAGTCGAGCTCGCGGCACAGGCGATGGACAGCCTGCGACAATGCGGGGTCGGCCGGGCGCGACTCGTAGCACACGCCGACCCCCACCGGCCGTGACCGCTGGAGGATCTTGGTCGAGCGCCGGGTCACGAACACATCCGCGCTCCGCCCGATGAAGCCGGAGATGGAAACCACGCCTTCGCGCCCGATCTCGACGAATTTCTGGATCACCGGCCGCACCGAGCCGGGCTCCCGCGGCGTTTCGTCGAAGCGATACCGCTCGCGGGCGAGGAAGCGTGGATATTCCGCGATGAGCTCTTCCGCCGAATGCACGACGACGCCCTTGTCGTTGCGCAGGCGATGGACATGGGTCCGCGGCTTGATCAGGACCGGATAGGGAAGGTGCGGCGCCCATTCGGCCAGCTCATCCAGGTTCTGCGGGTCCCAGCTCGGCAGGACAGCAACGCCGGCGCTCGTTGCGGCCTGCTCGAGCAGCGCCTTGTCGAGGATGCGCCTGATCGTCTCGATCGGCGGCTGGTACAGCCGAAAATAGCGCGCGAGGAGCGGCGCGTTTGAACTGTAAAGCCAGACCAGCTCGTCGGAGGTCGGCAGCAGCACCTGACCGGGGTCGGACTTTCCGATCGCAAGCAGCCGGTCGAGATAGCGCATGCTGTCGCTTTCGACCGGCCCCACATAGCGGCGCCCGACATGGCGCGACCATCCGGCCGGGCAGAAGCGGTGATCGACGATGACATTGGCGCCGATGCCGTAGCCGGCGAGGTGGCGCACGGCCGCGATCGTTCCTCCCGAGGACGCCGATCCCAACAGGACGGCGGGCCGTTTGAGAATGGGTTCTTGCATGCCAGGCCTCGATCGAGTGCAAGCCCTCCTGGCCGTCGCAAACCGCTTTCGCGAGTGGACAGCTGCCTCTAGAAACGCGGCAGCATGCCGTTACGGCACGCCGCTCTCGGAATAATCCTGGTGGGGTCGGGATGTCCGGGAGGTCTTGGCGCAATTGCGCGAGCGTGGACGCAGCACGCGCGGCGTGAAAACACGCAGCGATCCCGGAATGGTATGGAGACGAGAGTGGAGATCTTCGAACCGCTCAAACGCGCAACCGGTTGCGTTTTGTGGATCCGTATCGGGGTAGAGTCGCAGGCATAACCGAGGGCACCCGCGATCACCGAGGCAACATAAATATCAATGTCTCATACAAACCCAGATTCTCGATTTTGACATTACAAATACATTTATCCGCACGAATCGTTAAGTAACATATACATAGATGATCAAATTATCGATATAAATTTCTGAATAATACTTAAATGAGCAAAATAGAACCAAATGGCACCAAATAATCTAACCGGATCTGACGGGCGGTAGCCTTCTTGGCTGCGCGCGATATCGAAATTCGGCGTTGCACGGGTTCGTCGTGCTGGCAATCGCAGCGCTCCGGCTTCTACCCGAGGGGCGCCGAACAGCGCCGGCTAGGGGCCCGCATCGTCCATACGTCCTGCCATTTTATTGACGCGAACCCTTGCGAATCATGGAACCATCGAAAGCGACGGGGCGGCACGAAGCATTCGCGATCGGCAGATAAGATGCGTTATTGCGTCTTATCTGGTCAAGAACTCGTGCAGATGCATAAATGTGTCTTATTGCGAGGTCGAATGACTGTCCCGCCGATACTTTTCCAACGTTCAGTGCGCCGGTCGCGCAATGCAAAGAGTTGCCCCGGCGGCCTCCTTCAAACGGCCCAAGCAGCGCAGCTCGCGAGCGGCTTCCATTGCGCTGGCCTATCCGCGGTCGCGGCCCGTGCCAGGATTGGCAGCGTCGGATCGGTCGCGCTGCTCACGCTTCTCGCAGGCTGTGCCCAGAGCAACGCTCCCGGACAGGTCTTCGACTATGCCCCGGTGACATCGGCGGCCGCTGCGCTTCCATCCGGCAGGACGACGGGCCAGCACGAACAACCGCGAGCCAAGCCTGCAACCGCTGTTCTGGGAACGCTCCAGACAGGCCCCGGTTACACCGTAGAAAGCAACGCCAGAAGCGACGGACGATACAACACCTACGTCTTTGCCACGGAGTTCGGCACCTACCCGGTGACCGGCGACGATCTCGCACGCAATCACCTCCAGGAGCTCGTCGCCCTGGACGCGCTCAAGAAACAGTCTTTGTCAGGGGAATTCGTGCACGGTGCCGGCAAAGCCGTCCTCAGCCCGATCCGAGGTGTCGTCAATACGGTGAGGGACCCGATCGGCGGCGCGCAAGGAACATACAGCAACGTTTCCCGGCGAGTAGGCTCGGTGCGGCGTACCCTGTCCGACGCTGGCGAATTCGTCACCACGTTCGGCAAGCCGGAGAAGCGACGGCCGGAGCGCGAGAACGAGAACTTGCTTGAGAAGTTCGTCGACAGACCGAAAGAGAAGCGACGTCTGGCCGAGGCATTACGCGTCGATCCCTACACTCATTTCATCCCGCTCTCGCGCGAGCTCAACAAGGTCGCATCCTACTCGGCCGCTGGATCCTTCGGCGTCAACCGTGCACTTGGCTTCGTTCCCGGCGGAGCGGGTACCGTCTTTTCGGGCCTCGGAACGCTCGATTCACTCACGTCTCGAACGCTCGACATGCCGCCGGATGAAACGGCGGCGGTCAACCGCGAGCGCTTGGAAAAGCTGAACATCCCGGAGGACACGATCAAACGATTGCTGCTGAGCGACAAACTCACGCCGACCGAAAAGACACGGACGGTGGGTTTCCTGAGCGGCATGTCGGGCGCACCGGGCCTCGAAGCGCTCGCCTCCTTCGTCGCGTCGAGCGAAACAAGAGTGGACGCCTTCACGGCGCTGCAGACGCTCGCCTATCTCTCGGCACGTCCCTTTGGCAACGACGGTATCAGTGGCGTGGAAATCGTCGAACGCATTCCGGTCATTTCGGTCGGCGCGAACAGGAGAGTGGCTCTGTTCACAGCCGACGACCTTGCCTGGACATCGGAAAACGCGGCTCAGCTCTCGCAGCTCGGTACCGCACTGGCGAGCAGCAGCAATTCTCGGATCAGGAAGGAAATCTGGATATCGGCAGACGCATCCGCGATGGCAAGACGCGAACTGCGACGTCAAGGATGGCTGGTGAAGACGAACGTCTTCAGTCCGCAGGTCAGGCTCGCCGCCGATTAAGAGGCCGCTGCGCATGCGAGCGTAGGAGTCGATGACCGCGCGAACACGACGCTCTTGCAATTCGAGGTGGAACGGACAGGCCTATCGGTCGCGCGCGACGCGGAAGCCGTTGGTGTAGAAGCGCACATCGGGCTCGTATTTGAAGCGCGCGGCCGAGCGCAGATAGCGCGGATCGTTGTTGAACGAGCCGCCACGCAGCACGCGCTCGCGGCAATTCGCGACCGTATAGGCGCTGCCGTCACGGGGCGCGCTGCGATAATTCTCGCTCCAGCAATCGGCGACCCATTCGGCTGCATTGCCGGCCATGTCGTAGAGGCCGAACGCATTGGCCGGGAATTGGCCGGCCGGAATGGCGCTGCCGCGCTTTTGGTCGTTGCAGCCGAGGCAGTTCGCCCGCTCCTTCACCAGCGTCTGGCCCCAAGGGTAGGTCGTCGTCGTGCCGGCGCGCGCCGCATATTCCCACTCGCTTTCGGTCGGCAGGCGATAGGGCTTGCCGGTCCGGGCCGAGAGCCAGGTGAGATAGGCATTGGCATCGTTCCAGTGGATGTCGGTGACCGGCCGCTTGCCGCGGCCGAGCCCGCGATCATCCGGCCGGTAATTGCAGCCGCCCTGGTCGACGCAGAGATCCCACTCCTCGAAGGTCACCTCGCGGGCGCCGAGATAGAAGCCGCGGACGGTCACTGGATGCACCGGCTTCTCGAATTCGTAGAGATCATTCGAGCCCATCTGGAAGCTGCCGGCTGGGATCGCGACCAGCTCCGGGCAGCCTGTGCAGTCGCGCTGCGGCGCGCCTGCTGGCTGGGGCGATGCCGGCGGGGTGGCGATTGCAACGGCTGTGGCAGCAGGTGCAACCGGGCCGGCGCGATATTCCTGCTCGCGGGCCCGGGCCAGCGAAGCGAAGCGCCCGTTCGGAAAGGCATCGAGATAGGCGCGGTACTCCGCCGCGTTCCGGCTGTTGCGGATCGATTCCCAGAAGGCGAGATCATAGGCCGCATCCTGGGTTACGCCCGGCGTCTGCGGCGGCGGGATGACGGCGCGGCTGCCGAGCGCCACGGCGACCGGCTGAAAGACCGGCGTGACGACGAGCCCCTTCGGCGGTTCCGCCGAGAGCCAGACCTGCTGGCTGCGCCGGGTTTCGCGCGAAACCGTGTCCCGCACCTGCTTCACCGCCTGCGCCATCTCCAGCCCCGGCGTCCGGATCGCCTTGAGCCAGGCCGCGACGGCGCGGTCGGGACCGCCCGGCAATGCCTTGCCCGGTGCCGTCGGGAACAGCACCGCGATGCCATCCATCGGTTCGAGCGGCAGGAGCCCCTTGGCCTTGCCTTGCCAGGGATTGTCGCGGCCGGCATCGAGGAAGATCAGCGCGCTCGCCGGCCGGGCGACGATCAGCGGATCGACGATCTCGTCGAGATCGACCGCGCCCTCAGCGCCATTCTGCACCGACAGCAAGAAATTGCGGTTCCGCTCCTGAACGGCATGACCGCTATAGAACACCACGGCCTGCGCACCGCGCCTGAGCTTGCTCGCAAAGCCGGCGATCGCCTGCCGCAACGCATTGCGATCGGCATTCTCGACCGAGACGACATCGAAGCCGCCGGCGCTCAACACCTGCGCGACGGCGCGACCCCGCTGGGCGGCGCCCGCCATCGGCGCCTCCGGATAGGCTTCGTTGGCGATGACGAGTGCGACACGCGCGACCTCGCTCGGCTGCTGGGCAAGCCCGGAAGCGGCCAGCATCGGCAGCAGCACGACGGCGATCAGGACGCGTAACCAGGCCATCTTCAGACGAAAGCCCCTCAGCTAGCGGACATTGATCGTGATCTTCGGCGACATCACGGGCGGATCATGCGGCGCATGGGTGTAGTCGCCGAGCAGCAATTGCAGCGTGTGCCGGCCCTTGGGCAGGGTCACCACCACCTCGGTCTGGCCGTTGCCCAGATGGATATGGTTGTAGTCGGACGGGATCGGCTGGTCCGGCGGTCCGGGCTCGGTGTCGATCAGCAGGTGGTGATGCCCGGTCCGCGCATGGTTGACGCCGGCCGGCGCGACGCCCATGCCGCGCAGGCCGATGCGCACAGTGAAGCGCTCGGGCACGCTCAGGCCATCGATCGGATAGTGGAAATAGACCTGCGCGCCCGGCGGCGCGGGTTGGCGCGCGGGCGTCTGCGCGACGGCTTCCGCGGGAAGGCCCTGCCACGCTGCCAGCGCGAAAAGGCCGGCGGCTGCGATGCGGGCTCGCGACATCACCGGCGCCTCCTCGCGTTCGGCCCGCCCGGTGCCACGATCACCGTGATGCGCTCCGAAATCACCGGTGGATCATGCGGCACATGGTTCTCGTCGGCGAGCAGGAGCTGCAACGTGTGCCGCCCGTTCGGCAGGGTCAGCTTGTACTCGGTCTGGCCGCCGCCGAGATGGATATGGTTGAGATCGGCCGGAATCGGTGCATCGAAGGAAGGCGGCCCGACGTCGACCAGCAGATGGTGATGGCCGGTATTCGGCTTGGCGACGCCAGCCGGCGCCACGCCCATATTGCGCAGGCCGAAGCGGATGGTCGATGTCGGATAGATCCGGTCGCCATCCCGCGGATAAACGAAATAGACAGCCGCATCGTTGGGCGATGGCGTGCGGGCAGCGCCATGCGGCGCCGGCTGCGCAGCAACAACGGGTTGCCCATCGGCGACGACGCGGACCCGGATGCGCGCCGACATCACGGGAGGATCGTGCGGCACATGCTCGTGATCGCCCATCAGCAATTGCAGCGTGTGTTCGCCGGGCGGCAGCGAGAGCTCGGCCTCGGTCTGCCCGCGCCCGAAATGCAGATGGTTGAAATCGCTGGGGATCTCGCGGTCGAGCGCCGGCAATTCGGTATCGACGAGGAGATGGTGGTGGCCGCCATTTGGGCTGGCGGTCCCGGCCGGCGTCACCGTGATGCCTTCCGCCCCAAAGCGGATCCTGGCGTGGCTCGGGATCGTCGCGCCGTCCTGCAGGTCGATGAAGAAGACACGCGCGCCGGGCGCGGCAGCCGAGCGCGGCTTCTCAGGCGCCGCCGCCGGAACCTCGACCGTGATGCGCTCGGACATGATGGGCGGGTCATGCGGCACATGGTTGTGGTCGGCGAAGAGCAGCTGCAGCGTGTGCTTGCCCGGCGTCAGCGCGATCTCGGCCTCGGTCTGGCCGCCGCCGAAATGGATATGGTTGAAGTCGCTGGGGATCGGCTGGTCGAGCGGCGGCAATTCGGTATCGATCAGCAGGTGGTGATGCCCGCCATTGCGCGCGACTTGGCCGGCGGGCACGACCTCCATGCCGGTGATCGCGAACCGCACCGTGAGCTTGGCGGGAACCTGCGCCTTGTCGGCGAGACCGATGAAGGAAAGACGCGCGGTGGCAGGGGCCGGGCTGCGCTGCCGGGCGCGTTCCTGCGCCGATGCTCCGGCCAGCGGCATCGCCACAGCCAGACCCAACAGCAGAAGCGCCGGCGCAAGGCGGAGCATCAGCGTCTTCCTTCCGCGAGAAGATGGACGGAAGGCTAGCAGCGGAGCCTGGAGCCTTCAAGCAAAACACCGTCCCCTCTTGTCAATGACTATGCTTTGTTCTGGAGAAGGCCGGGATCATGCATTAGCATGACGTAGAGGTTGCCGGCAGCCTCTAGGGAAGCCTCATGATCCTCGTCGCCAGACTCTGCGGCCTGATCCTCCTGCTGCTGTCCGGCCTTGCCCTGGCCGAGACGCCGCCCGAGCGCCGCGTGGCGCTCGTCATCGGCAATTCCGCCTATCGCAACGCACCCGTGCTGCCGAACACCATGAACGACGCGCGCGACATGGCGGTCGCCCTGCGCAAGGTCGGCTTCGAGGTGGTCGACGGCATCGATCTCGACAAGCGCGGCATGGACGCGGCCCTGACGCGCTTCGCCCGGCTGGCTCAGGATGCCGATGCCGCGATGTTCTATTTCGCCGGCCACGGCTTCCAGTTCAACGGCGAGAACTATCTCGTTCCGGTCGAGGCGAAGATCGAGGACGAGGTCGGCGTCCAGTACGAGACGACGCGGCTCAACGACGTCGTCACCGCCCTGAACTATGCCAAGGGCGTCAAGATCATGGTGCTCGACGCCTGCCGCAACAACCCCTTCGTCGGCTTGCTCGCCAAGCGTCAGGCGACGCGCGGCTTCTCTGTCGGCTCCGGCCTCGCCCCGGTCCAGCGTGCGCAAGGCATGGTCATCGCCTATGCCACGCAGGCGAACGACGTCGCCGCCGACGGCGCCGGCCGCAACAGCCCCTTCACCGCCGCCCTGGTGCGCGAGATCGACCAGCCTGGCCTCGAAGTCGCGGCACTGTTCCGCCGCGTGCAGAAGAGCGTCTACGATACGACGGCCGGTCGCCAGACGCCGGAACTCTCGCTCTCCCTGCTGGGCGACTTCTACCTCAATCGCGAGGAAACGGATGCCGATGTCTGGCGCCGCATCCGCGCCAGCGACGATCCCACCGCGCTGCAGGCCTTCATCCAGCGTTATCCGCAGAGCTTCTTTGTCATCGATGCGCGCACGCGGCTCGACCTGCTCGAGCGCCGCTCCACGACCTCGAGCGAGCGCGACCAGCTCGTACGCGAATTCGCCGAGCGCGAACGCGCCTTGCTCGAGCGTCTGGAAAAGGCGGAACAGGGCCGGCGGCAGGCTGCCGACGATCTCGCCCGCAAGGATAGCGGCGACGCGGTCGGCGTTCCCGCGCCCTCGCCGGCTCCGGGTTCCGCGCCTGCCGCGATTGCCCCTGCCCCGCCCCCGCCGCGCGCCCAGGACAAAGCGGAACGCGCGCGCCTCGCCGACGAGCTCGCCCGCCGGGAAGCCGAGCTCGCGGCGATCGAGACGGAAAAGCAGCGCCTTGCCGAAGAGCGTCGGGCCGTCGAGCAAGCCATGGCGGCCAGGCTCGGCACGCCCGGGGCGCTGCCGCAGAACCGCTCGACGCAACCCGTCGCCATGCCGGGCGTGCCCGCGCGCCCGGCGGAGGCCCCGCCGAGAGGGCGAGCCTCCGGCGAGTGCGCCGAACTTCTGATGCGTGCTCAGCTCGGCGATCTCACGCCCGCGGCACGCGAACAATTGCGGCAATGCCGCTGATGCGGGGTGGTCGCGGCGAAACGCCCGGCCGAAGCTGGAAAGGTGAGGCATGACAGGCCTGGTCCGCTTCAAGATCGCCATGATCGGCCTGGCCCTGCTGGCAGGCGCACCCGCGGCCATCGCCCAGCCCCCACCGCCTCCGACGCCCGTTCCCTTTGCCGATGCGCTCCGAAAGGCGGCGGACGATCTGTTCGGCAAGGCGACCGTCTCCGGAGACAAGGTCAACCTCGTCATCGACCCGCTGATCGACGCGGCCTCCGGCGCGCAATCGGCCGCGACGCGCTCGATGCAGGCGACCCTGATGGAGATGGTCAAGGCGAACTATCCGCGCTTCACCGTCCTGCCCTTCGACAGCGAGGCCCTGGCGAGCAAGCCGGTTGTGCTGGTCGGCACCTTCACCGCCGTCAACAACCAGGGCGTGGCGGACGGACCGCGCGACGCCTACCGGATCTGCCTGACGCTGGCCGATCTCAAATCCAACAGCATCGTCTCCAAGGGCGTCTCGCGTGCCCGCCCGGAAGGCGTCGACACGACGCCGACGCTTTATTTTCAGGACTCGCCGCTCTGGGCGAAGGATCAAGCGACGGATTCCTATATCAAGGTCTGCCAAGGCACGAAGCTGGGGGATCCGATCGATCCCGCTTATGTCGAGAAGCTGACCGCCAATGCGCTGATCAATGACGGCATCCTCGCCTATGAGACCCAGCATTTCCGCGAGGCACTGGCCTTCTACCGGGCGGCGCGCAAGCTGCCGGGCGGTGAGCAGCACCGCGTCAGGATCGGCACCTATCTCGCCGCCAGCAAGCTCGCCCGGCGCGAGGACATGGTCGATGCCTTCGGCGACCTGATCGATTACGGCCTCGCCACCGATCGGCTGATGGTGAAGCTGCTGTTTAAGCCCGGCACGACGCAATTCGTCGATGACCGCCAGATCACCGATCCCTATCCGATGTGGCTGAGCCAGATCGCGACGCGCTCCCGCCAGAAGGGCGCCTGCCTGGAGATCGTCGGCCATACCTCGCATACCGGCCTGCCCCAGGTGAACGAGCGGCTTTCGACCCTGCGGGCGCAATTCGTCATGGACCTGCTCCTGACCGGCGCGCCCGACAATCGCGGCCGCATGATCGCGACGGGCCGCGGCTACAAGGAGAACCTCGTCGGAACCGGCAAGGACGATGCCAGCGACGCGCTCGACCGCCGGGTCGAGTTCAAAGTGATCGGCTGCTGAGAATTCCGTCGAGACCTCACGCCCGATCGCATCGGGAATGCGCAAGATGACGCGCAGACCGATCAACGCGCCTTTTTTCGCCCGCAGTGCGCAGACGCTCCAACCGAGCACGCCATGATCGGTGACAGTCGGCGTATGACCGGTATCTCGCCCTGCCCTCCGCGGCTCTCCGCCGGGACGGCCCGGGCGAGCACCCCGGGCTGATTCCTGCCCCGAATCTGCTATCGCTTGCAGCGGCGAGCGCCGCAGCAGTCGCGCCCGCCTTGATACCCATGGGTGAGATGCGATGAGATTGCTGGCGCTCCTGACATTCTGGACCACAGCCATGGGAGCAATGCTGCCGGCCGCTGCCGCACCGCGCGAGCAGGTTGAAACCACGATCACCCTGGCAGCTGCACAGGTGACGGAGCACTATGTCGACGTGGTCGAACCCCGCAGCCTGTTCATGCATGGGCTGCGCGGGCTCGGAAGCGTGGCCGGGGAGCCCGGCTCTTCCCGAAGGCGCTCGCTCGACGCGGCCATGCAGGCCGAGGCGACCGCCATTGGCTTCAAGCCGCAAGCGGATCTCTTGATCGCCGAAATCATGCGGTTTCGCGCCGGCCGCGAGCGCGACGCAGCGCTCGCGGCCGCCCTGCGGGGCATGATGGCGGGTCTCGATCCGCACAGCCGGCTCGTGCTGCCGGCCGAGATGCAGCCGCCGCCGGCCTCGGTCGGTCTGGAGCTGACGGTGAAAGGCGGAGCGCTCACGGTGGTCCGCCCATTGCCCGGTGGCCCCGGCGAGCGCGCGGGACTTCAGGCCGGCGATGTGCTGGTCGGCATCGACGGCCGCCCGACGACGGGACTGCCCCTGCCGGAGGCGGTGGCGCTGCTGCGCGGAGCGCTCGGCACCAGCCCTGTGCTCAAGGTCGAACGGCCCGGCGCACCCGCGCCGCTCACGCTCCGCCCGGTGCGCGGGCCGGTGCAGGCCCCGCCTTCGTTGCGCTGGACTCTCGAGGGCCGTGTCGCAGTGATCAAGATCAGCGCCTTTGACGGCAATACGCGAACAAACCTGCAATCCGCGCTCGACGCGGCGGCTTCACGCGCCGGGGGGCCGCTCGAAGGGCTGGTGCTCGACATGCGCGGCAATGCCGGCGGCCTGCTCGACGCAGCAGAGCAGCTCGGCGGCATGATGCTGCCGGCTGGAACCGAGATAGCGAATCTGCGCGGCCGCACCCCGGCCAATGCGCGCAGGCTCGTCTCCCGGCAAGGCGACGTCGTTTCCGGGCTGCCTATCGTGATGATCGTCGACAGTCGGACCGGCGCAGGCGCCGAGATCGTCGCCGGCGCGCTGCAGGACCATGGCCGCGCGCTCGTGGTCGGGCAGAAGACCGCCGGAGCGGGCACGATCCAGACCGTACTGCCGCTGCCGGAGGGGCAAGGCGCCCTCATCGTCACGACGGCGCGCGTCTATCGCGCGACCGGCGCCGCGCTGGACGGTGCGGGCGTCGCTCCCGATCTCGTGCTCGACGAGGAGAGCGGATTGCTCACGCCGCGCTCCGGCAGCGGGTCGAGACTCGATGCCCAAACCGAGAGCGAGGTGGCCGGCGCGGTTTCGGCGGCGCCATCGGGCACGGATACGGCGCTGCTCGCAGCGATCAAGCTGGTTGGAAGCGTCGGCAAGCCCGCGACCTCCAAGGCCGCGGCGCCATAGGATGCGCGCCGGCGGCTCCGGTCGCGGTCATCGCCGGGTCGATTTCGGCTGTGCCAGCTCGTAGCTTTCGCCGGAGCGCGCGACGATCCCCGCGGCGGCGAGCGCCTTCAGCGCCTCAGGCGCCCCGCCCCGGGGATGGGTCTCCTGAAGCTGCGACAGGATCTTCACGGCCCGCTCGCGCACGCCGCGCGGCAGCGTCCCGTTGCGGACGATCTCGCTAAGGGAGGTCGCCGCTGCCGGCACGCCATGGCGTCCGAGCTCCGCAAGGTTGAAGAGGGCGCGCGCATAGTCGCGATCCTCCTCCTTCTCGGTGTTGAGCAGCACCGTGACGAGCCCGAGCCGGGAGCCGAGATCCCCCTTCGCGATCGCCCGCTCGTACCAGAGCTCCGCCTGCTCGGGTGACGGCGAGACGCCGAACCCGCGCTGATAGGCGACGGCCAGATTGTGCATGGCAGGGACATGGCCACGCTCGGCAGCAGCCTTGAAGTTCTCGAAAGCCAGCTCGAAATTCCGGGTGACGCCGAGACCGTGGCGGTAAGCCACGCCGAGATTATTCATGGCGCCCGGCTCGCCGTGCTCGGCGCCGGTCTGGTAGTTGCGGAAAGCCTCCCGCGGCGAAGCATCCGGCAGCATCCGGTCGGCGTGGAGATCGCCGAGATGGCGATAGGCTTCGACCTCGCCGGCTGCGATCGCCATGTCGAAGTACCCGGCCGCCTTCGGGCCGTCGGGCCGTCCGCCGAAGCGGCCTTCACGATAGCCGAGGCCGAGCAGAAGCGCGGCCATGCCCCGCTGCGGTCCGTCGAGTCGCTGGACCAGCGTCTGTTCGGTCGCCGTCTGCATGTCGACGCCCTCGCGTTCGCGCCAGACCATGCGCAGCGCCTCGGCCGCGACCGTATTGCCCTGGCGGTTGGCCGCTTGCACCAGCAGCAGCAGCGCCCGGTCCCGATCAGGCTGGGGCGCGCCGATCTTGCCGTCGGTGATGATCGCCAGGAGCGTGCCGGCCGCCCAGCCATTGCCCTCAGCCAAGGCGCGCTCCAGCCAGCCGAATGCGCCGTCCGTGTCGCGAGTCTGCCCGTGCTCGCCGAAATAGAGGTTGCGGGCATGCAAGGTCATCGCCTCGCTGCCGCCTGCTTCGGCGCCGCGCCGCGCCCAACGCCCGGCTTCCGCCTGATCCTCCGGGTTGGTGCTACGCTCCCCATAGAGGACCGCCAGATTGTAGTAGGCCGGCTGATCGCCCGCGCTCGCGGCCCTCTGCCAGAGCTCCTGGGCCTGCACGGGATCCCTCGGCACGCCGCGGCCCAGCCTGTAGAGGCTCGCGAGCTCAGAAAGCGCCGCCACGCTGCCGAGATCGGCAGCCTGCTTGTAGAGCTCGGCGGCCCTGGCCGGATCGGCGGGGCGGCCCACGCCCTTCTCGGTCATCTGGGCCAGCCGGAAGGTATAGGACGCGTCGCGGGTCCGCCCGACCACTTTTTCGAGGGCGGCCGCGCCCAGCGTCGGGTCGGGCGTGCTCGTCAGCATGCCGTTGTTGACGAGCACCGCGAGCGAAGCCTGGGCCCGACCGTCCCCCAGCTCCGCCGCGCGCATGTAGTAAGCGATCGCCCGATCCATGTTGCGGCGCACGCCAAGGCCCTGCTCATACATCACGGCGAGGTAGCGTGTGCTGACGGCATCGTTCAACGCAGCCCCGCGTCGGTATTGCGCCACGGCCTCGGCGGGATTCTGATCGGTGCCGAGCCCGGCTTCGAAGGCATGGCCGAGATCGGCGAAGGCCTCGGCCGTTCCCGCCGCCACAGCCTTGCGGAACCAGGACACGGCTTCGGCCGGGTCGGGAGCGACGCCCTGCCCTTGCTGGTATTGCCGGCCGAGCATGAGCATCGCCAGGCCATCGCCGCGCTCCGCCGCCTGCTTCGTCAGCGCATGCGCCCGCACCGGATCGGCCAGCCGACCGCGCCCGAGGCCGAACAGCTTGGCCTGTTCGAGCAGCGCCTCGGCGGAACCGCGCATGGCGGCGCGCTCCAGCCAGAAATCGGCCTCGCGATAGTCCGTCTCAGCCCGGTCGGGTGTCGCGTAGAGACGGCCGAGTTCCACCATGGAGGCAAGGTTCTCGGCTGCGGCGTTCTCGCGCAAAGCCGCGATCGTGGCGTCCCTGTCCAGGGCCCGGTCGAAGCGAAAGCGCAGGTTCAGGCTGAGATAACGGGCTGTCGCATCGCGGTGTCCCGCCTGCATGGCGCGGCGATAGAGCGCTATTGTCTCCTCCGTCGGCTTGCGGCCTTCCGGCAGGCGCTTCGCATCCTGCTCCGCCAGCAGGAACATGCCTTCGGCGCTGCCGGCCTGCGCCGCCTTCCCGTACCACTCCCGGGCGCGGCCGCCCGGCATCAATGCGTTCTGATCGCGCGAAGCCTCGAAGGCGCCAAGCGCCAGCATCGCGGCGATGTCCTTGCCCTCGGCCGCGCTGCGAAGGAGTGCCGCGCCGCGCTCGACATCCATGGCCACGCCCTGACCGCGCAGATAGGCCAAGCCGAGTTCGCGCGCGGCCGAGGCGTCGCCCTTCAGCGCCTTTCCGTAGAGGTCGAAGAGCTGTGGCGCCGCCGGCGCGGCATTGATGACGAGCGGCCCGGTGAGCGCGTCCTCACTCCACGGAACCTGCCGCTCGCCGGTGGCGCGCGAAACGCGCTCGCGCACCTTGCGCATGATCACGCCGATATCCTGGCCCGGAATCAGCAGTTCATCGATGAAGGCGAAGGTGAAGGGGCTGAGCCCGCGCCCGCCGCCCCTGTCGAAAGCCTCGCCTCCGGGAGCCGAAGCATAGGCGAAAAAGGTCCCGGTCGCACGCGGCGGCGGCGCGAGCCCAGCCTCGCCGGCAGCGTCCTTCAACTCCGTTTCGGTGCGGCAGGCATCAAGGACGAAGATCGTCGAGCCTGCCTTCAGCCGCTGGAAGCGAGTGCTCAGCTCGGCCAGATCGAGCGTCTTCTGCCGGTGCGTCTGCGGATCCCGCTCGCCCAGCGCGAGAAGGGAAACGCCGCCGACCCTCCGGCCATGGCCGGAGAAGAAGAACAGCAGCGACTGGATCGGCGTTGCGGAATCGAGCCCGTCGATCGCGGCATCCACCGCCGCTGCGCGCGGGTTGATAAGCGTGCGGACGTCGTAGCCGAGCCGTTCGAGCGTTTCGGCTGTAGCGCGCGCATCCCGTTCCGGATTGGTGAGGTTACCCTGCCCGCCATAATCCGACACGCCGATCACGAGCGCGATCCGGCGTCCCTCGGGCGCCTGCGCGAAAAGCGGCCCGGCCAGGACGGCGAGCACGAACGCGGCCAGAAGGGCACGCATCCCCACAACCCGCCAGCTCGAACCGACGACACGATGACGGCGGGCCTCGACCGTGGGTATGCGCAAGTCCCTCATCTCAGCCAACCGAGCATGGTCCTGAGCGTGATGTTGGAATTTGCATTCGTCGCATCGGATCGCCGCTCTTCCATCCCCCGCCTCAAGCAATCACACCATAAGCAGGCTTCCTGTCCAGACGGTCGCCGTCCCCGGCTACAGAACAATGACAGTGGCTCTCCGGCAATAAGTCGGCGAGCGCAATATCGGCGTTCAACCGAAGGCGAACTGAGAGCCGCGCAGGTTTCTGGTCAGCGGATTTCACCGCAGGATCCATCCCCATGGCTTCCCGGATCTGCCAGTAGACAATCCATTACGGCTCTTTCTTGAACAGGTCCTGGAAGATCAGCGGCCCCCAAATGCGGCCGCGTGCGTGCACCAGCGCGCCGCCCTCGTCGAGCTTTCCCAACTTGACGGGTGCGAAGCCGAGTTGCTTGGCCAAGGCCGCCACGCGAGCGGTCGCGTCCTCGTCGTCACCAGACAGAAAGACGACGCGGTGGCCGCCCGCGACGACCGGGTCGGTCGCCAGGGTGGCGGCACCCAGGTGATTGAACCCCTTGACGAGTTTGGCGCCGGTGAACGCCTTCGCGACAAAGGCGGAGGACGGCAGACCATCCAACTCTTCAGGGACCGGAAACGCGTTCGTCGCGTCGATGATCGTCTTGCCTTCCCAGCTCGGCAGGGCCTTCGCAACCTCACGGTGCTCCCCGAACGGGACCCCCAAGATGATCGTGTCGGCCTTGAGTGCTTCCCGCAGCGACTTGGCGACGACCATGGGACCGATCGCCCGAGCCTGCGGCTCCAACGCCTCGGGCGGCCGGCGGCTCGCGACGGTCACATCGATGTTTTTACGGGCGAAGGCGTGGGCGAGGGCCTGGCCTATCCTGCCGAATCCTACAATCGCATAGCTCATGATACGTCTCCGATCCTTGTTGGTATTGTTTCCCCGGCCTTCAACGGCGCTGGGTCTTCATTCCGCAGTGTGGCGACCCGCGCGTAGGCGTCCGGCTGTGAACGACTTCCGCGCGGCCGGGCCGGCCGTCAGCACGGAAGTCGTTCCACCACGGACGCGCTGGTTGCCGCCGCTCGGCCGCTTCCCGCGATCGAGCGCGAATTCAGATGGCCGAGAAGCCGCCGTCGACGGACAATTCCAGCCCATTCACGAAGCTCGAATCGTCTGACGCCAGAAACAGCGCGACCGCCGCGATTTCCTCGGGACGACCCATCGTTCCCCGCGGGATCAGGGACTCGAACATCTGCTTCGCCTCCTCGGTGAGGACCTGGCTCTGCATCGGTGTGGCGATCGGCCCGGGGTGCAGCACGTTCACCCGGATATTCCTGCCCTTCAGCTCGTTGAGCCACCCGCGTGCGAACGCGTGCAATGTCGCCTTGCTCGCGGCGTAGACGCTGTAGCCGGGGAAGCCTTTCAACGAAGCAACCGACCCGGTCATGAAGATCGATCCGCCATCATTGAACAGCGGCAGCGCCTTTTGCACCGTGAACAGCGTGCCGCGCGCATTCAGGCCGAAGGTCGCGTCGAAATGCTGCTCGGTAATCTCGCCCAGCGGGACGGCTTCGCCCGTGCCGGCGCTCGCATACAGGACGTCGATCCTGCCCTTTTCCCGCTTGACCGTATCGAACAGGCGGTCGAGGTCGTCGAGATTGGCCGCGTCGCCGCGCACGCCGGTCACATTTCGGCCGATCAGCCCGACGGCCTCATCGAGCGCCTCCTGCCTCCGGCCGGTGATGAAGACATAGGCGCCTTCTTCGACGAACCGCTTGGCGCTCGCCAGCGCCATGCCGCTCGATCCACCCGTGATGACTGCAACCTTACCCTCAAGCTTTCCCATGACTTTTCCTTCAGGCTCCATCTTTGACTGATCGGGGAAGTTCCCCGAGAGCCTCGAGATGGGTCTGCCGGGGTCGGGCGTTGAGTGCGGAAGCGCGCAGATCGGTGGTGCGAAATTCATCCGGTCGGGCGACTGACGCCAACCGCGACGATCGGCGCCCGCCGTTCGGAATTGGCACGCGCCTGTCGGCATGGGCTATGATGTCCGCCCGACCGCCAACAATCGAGATGCGGGTCGATATGTTGAATCCGAGCTTTGGAAGGGGCACCACGCGGTGCCGGATTGCACCATGATCGACTGGGATGACGTTCGCTACTTTCTTGCCGCCGCCCGCGGAGGCTCGGTGCGGGCTGCCGCCAAGCATCTCCGGGTGAATCACTCGACCGTGCTGCGACGCATCGCTCAGCTCGAGGAACGCCTCGGGGCGCAGATGTTCGAAAAGCTGCCTTCGGGCTACCGCCTGACGGCGGCGGGCGAGGAGGTCCTCGAGCTCGCGGAACAGATGGAAGCGTCGTCGCACCAGTTGGAGACGCGCGTCTTCGGTCGCGACCAGAGCGCGCGCGGGCTGTTGCGGGTGACACTTCCGCCGTTCCTCGCCACACATCTGCTCATGCCGGATCTCGCCGACTTCGCGCATCTCCATCCGGACATCGAGATGGAAATCTCGTCGACCGGCGAGGTGGCGAATCTGACCAACCGAGAGGCCGACGTCGCGGTCCGCATCGTCACCGACCGCAAGACCCTGCCGCTCAATCTGCACGGCCTGATGGGACCGGAGCTGTTCAGCGGCGTCTACATCTCTCGTAAACGGCTGGCCGCGCGGCGTGCGGGCGCGCCTGATCCGATCCGGTGGATCGTCATAGACAGTCAGGGACTCCCGGCTTGGGCCCGCGCGGGAGAGGTTCACGCCACGGAAGTGCCGTTCAGGAGCCCGGACGCCGAGACGCAGATCGCCGCCGTGCAGAAAGGGATCGGGATGACGAAACTGCCGTGCTTCGTCGGAGATGCCGACCCTCTCTTGGTGAGAGTGCCGGGCACCGACCTGCCCATGCATGGGACGCTCTGGCTTCTCACGCAGGGGGAGACACGCAAGACGAAGCGTGTGCGGCTCTTCACCGAATTCGTATCCCGCAGGCTCGCCGCCTACGCTCCGCTTCTCGCGGGACTGTCCGTACCGGACGACTGACGCCCGGCAGATCGCCGGCGAAGCTTACAGTCGACAGCGGTCTCTAAGCGGACATCCTCAGCGCGCGACTTGGGTCGGCACCGGAAATCAGACCTCTCATTGGGAGCGTCAGCTTTCAGGCAAGCTCCCAATGTCCGCGTCTCTGACGGGCGAGAGGATCAAGCTCCGGTTGGCCGATGCCGGGCTCCTGGTCAGGCGCGGCCGCGCGAGCCTTCCCTCCGGCTGCCGGCGAATGCGGCGATGTCGGGCGCGAGAAGATCGTGCTTTTCCGCCCATGACGCGAACAAGCCGCGCGCCGTATCCGGCTCGATCTCGCCACGGATCGCCGCCAGGCAGGCCTTCAGCGCGAAGCCGTGGACCGCATCGCGCCTGCTCGCCGGCCAGTCGGCCAGGAACATGTAGGCCTCCATTGCAGAGCCGATCGCCGCCGGGTGCCCGAGCCCGGTTAGGATCACGACCGGCCTCTCGAAATCGTCGGATGTCATCATGCAGCCCTCCCTTGGTTGGGAGCGATTGCCAACATTGCCATAGCCATATCCTCCTGGAAGCAACATGGATCCGGTTTGGTTGAGCGCCGCGTCGAGCACCTTGCGCTGTCGGCGGCTGCAATGATGTTGGTAAGCCTTTTCTCCGGATCAAGCCCACCGAAACATCGACATTACTGGAGCCGGAATTCGCCGCTGACCGCACTGAGGTCGGCGGGGCCGATCAGGTCCTTGTGAGCCACGGTGATGCGGAACAGCTTGCCGTCGAGCTTGGCCTGCCAGAAGGCGAGGAACTTGTTGAGCTCGGGGAAGCGCGGGGCGAGGTCGTAGTCCTGCCAGATATATTCCTGCAGGATCGAAGGGTGGTCGGGCAGGCGGTAGAGAATCCCCGCGGTGGTCAGTCCATAGCCCGCGATCTGGCGGGCGAAGTCGGTCGAAGCCATTCCTTTCAGCTCCCTGGTTTCTCTGCGCCGATGGCAGCGCGTTTCCAACGCCTTGGCAAGCCGAAAGGTTGCGTTTGTGCTGCCTTTTCAGGCTGTTAGCACTCGGTCAAAAAAAGTGCTGCCAGCCTCTTGAAGGCAAAAATGGGGCAACCCAAATCATCGCGCGGGCACGGTGCCTTAGGGCTGCGCGGAACCTCGCCGCGAGACCCGCACAGGGCCGGCCCGCTTTGACATGTGACCGACATGGAAACTGGAGGAACTCATGAAGTTTCGGCCACTGCATGACCGCGTCGTCGTGAAGCGCATCGACGCCGAGGAGAAGACCAAGGGCGGGATCATCATCCCCGACACGGCCAAGGAAAAGCCGCAGGAGGGCGAGATCGTCGCCGTCGGCGCCGGCGCGCGCGACGAGACCGGCAAGCTCGTGCCGCTCGACGTCAAGGTCGGCGACCGCGTGCTCTTCGGCAAATGGAGCGGCACCGAGGTCAAGATCGATGGCCAGGACCTTCTGATCATGAAGGAGTCCGACATCATGGGCGTCGTCGAGGTGACCGCGACCCTCAAGCAGGCCGCCTGACGGGGCCTCTTCCAAACCACCAACCTGAAACCTCAAGTCTGAAGGAGTGAGGAATCATGGCTGCGAAGGACGTGAAGTTTTCGCAGGACGCGCGCGAGCGGATGCTGCGCGGCGTCGATACGCTGGCGAATGCCGTGAAGGTCACGCTGGGTCCGAAGGGCCGCAACGTCGTGATCGAGAAGTCGTTCGGCGCTCCGCGCATCACCAAGGACGGCGTCACCGTCGCCAAGGAAATCGAGCTGTCCGACAAGTTCGAGAACATGGGCGCCCAGATGGTGCGCGAGGTGGCGTCGAAGCAGAACGATGCCGCTGGTGACGGCACCACGACCGCGACCGTGCTCGCCCAGGCGATCGTCCGTGAGGGCGCCAAGGCGGTGGCCGCCGGCATCAATCCGACGGACCTGAAGCGCGGCATCGATCTCGCCGTCGAGGCGGTGACCAAGTCGCTCGGCGAGCATTCCAAGACCATCACCGGTTCGGAGGAGGTCGCGCAGGTCGGCACCATCTCCGCCAATGGCGACCGCACGATCGGCGAGATGATCGCCGAGGCGATGAAGAAGGTCGGCAACGAGGGTGTCATCACCGTCGAGGAAGCCAAGACCGCCGAGACCGAGCTCGACGTCGTCGAAGGCATGCAGTTCGATCGCGGCTACCTCTCGCCCTATTTCGTGACCAACACCGAGAAGATGGTCGCGGAACTGGAAGACCCCTACATCCTGATCCACGAGAAGAAGCTCTCGGGCCTCCAGACGATGCTGCCGCTGCTGGAAGCGGTCGTGCAGACCGGCAAGCCGCTGCTGATCGTGGCTGAGGATGTCGAGGGCGAGGCCCTGGCCACGCTCGTCGTCAACAAGCTCCGTGGCGGCCTCAAGATCGCCGCCGTCAAGGCTCCGGGCTTCGGCGACCGCCGCAAGGCCATGCTGGAGGACATCGCGATCCTCACCGGCGGCACCGCGATCAGCGAGGATCTCGGCATCAAGCTGGAGAACGTCACGCTCGACATGCTCGGCCGCGCCAAGAAGGTCCGCATCGAGAAGGAGAACACCACCATCGTCGATGGCGCCGGCAAGAAGGCCGAGATCGAGGCTAGGGTTGCGCAGATCAAGGCGCAGATCGAGGAGACCACCTCGGACTACGACCGCGAGAAGCTCCAGGAGCGTCTGGCCAAGCTCGCCGGCGGCGTCGCGGTGATCCGAGTCGGCGGCGCGACCGAGGTCGAGGTCAAGGAGAAGAAGGACCGCGTCGACGATGCCCTGAACGCCACCCGCGCCGCGGTGGAAGAAGGCATCCTGCCGGGCGGCGGCGTCGCCCTGCTGCGCGCGGTCAAGGCGCTCGAAGGGCTTGTGCCCGGCAATGACGACCAGAAGACCGGCGTCGAGATCGTCCGCAAGGCGATCACCGCGCCTGCCCGCCAGATCGTCGAGAATGCCGGCGGCGATGGCGCGGTCGTGGTCGGCAAGCTGCTGGAGTCGCAGGACTATGCCTGGGGCTACAACGCCCAGACCGGCGAGTATGGCGATCTGGTCAAGGCCGGCATCATCGACCCAACCAAGGTCGTGCGCACGGCGATCCAGGATGCGGCGTCGGTCGCAGGCCTGCTGATCACCACCGAGGCGATGATCGCCGAGGCGCCGAAGAAGGACCCGGCACCGGCCATGCCCGCCGGTGGCATGGACTATTGATACAGGGAGGGCGCTGCGGCTTTCGCGGCGCCCTCGGGCGCCCTCAACATTAAGCCGACGGAGGAGGCCATGCCGTTTTCATCCTTGACCGATCCCATCGACTTGGCCCGCGCCGAGGCTGCTCTCGAAAGGGCATGGGCGGAGCTCAAGCCGTCGCTTCCGCAAGGCGCAGACGAACGGGAGCGGAACAACCTCGCCTATATCGTGGCCTCGCTGGTCCCCCTGGCGCTCGACGAGGATGATCTGGCACAGCGTGCGATCGATCGGTTTCGCGAGAAGGCCTAAGCGAGAGGATCCGGGAAAAACGCCTCCATTCAGTTCATCTCCATCCTATTCGGCATCCGACATGACCGATGGCCCGCAGGAACCGCAGCACCTCTCACCTTCCGACCGCTTCAAGGCGCTCATCACCAACGCCGAAAGCGCGACATATGGGCTCAAGGACAATCTTTTGGCCGTCATGACACGGGATGGATCGGCAACGTGGCAGAGCGTCGCCGCCCATGTCGAGGCCCAATTGTCCGGCGCGGGCGAGTTCGCGACCGCGCGGTTGAATGCGATCCTCGCTCTGATCAGGACGCTATCCAATCGACAAGCCTCAGGCAGCGGATGAGCACCGTGTTCCAAGAGTTGCCCTCGATCCCGGCGCAGACGGGCTAGCTCGTCACGTTTCCGCAGGTTATCGCTCTTTGCTAGGGCCTCCCTGTTGCCCCTCTCTTCGAGAATTCCGAATGACAACGACCGCCACAGCCGAACATCGCAGCTTCGAAGCCGACGTCTCCCGCCTGCTGCACATGATGGTGCATTCGGTCTATTCCGACCGGGACGTCTTCCTGCGCGAATTGATCTCGAACGCAGCCGACGCTTGCGAGAAGCTGCGCTATGAGGCGATCGGCAAGCCCGAGCTTCTGGGAGAAGAACCGAAGCTCGCGATCACCATCTCGACCGATCCGGAGGCCGGCAAGCTGACCATTGCCGATAACGGCATCGGCATGAGCCATGACGAGATGATCGAGGCCCTCGGCACGATCGCCCGCTCCGGCACGCGCAGCTTCATGGAGCGGGTCGCAACCGCCGACGGCAAGGACGGCGCGCAGCTCATCGGCCAGTTCGGCGTCGGCTTCTATTCCGCCTTCATGGTCGCGACGAAGGTCGAAGTCGTCAGCCGTCGCGCCGATAGCGCGGAAGCCTGGACCTGGTCCTCGGACGGCAAGGGCGAGTTCTCGGTGGCGCCATCGCCCCTGGAAGAGGCTCCCGCACGTGGGACGCGCGTGACGCTTCATCTGCTGGAGGACGCCAAGTCCTATGCCGAGCGCTGGACCCTGGAGCGCATCGTCAAGGAGCAGTCCGGTCATGTGCCGGTGCCGATTTCGCTGATCACGGAGCCGGGAGCTGACGCGGTCGCCCTCTCCGACGGGGCCGCGCTCTGGACCAAGCCGAAGAGCGAGATCACCAAGGACGAATACGCCGATTTCTATCGCAGCGTCGCGGGGCAATATGACGAGCCGGCCGCCACGATCCATTTTCGCGCTGAAGGCCTGCACGAATATACCGCGCTCGCCTTCGTCCCGGGCGCGCGTCCGTTCGACCTTTTCGACGCCGATCGCAAGGGGCGGATCAAGCTCTACGTGAAGCGCGTCTTCATCACGGACGAGGCGGAACTCCTTCCGCGTTACCTGCGCTTCGTCCGTGGCATCGTCGACACCGCCGACCTGCCGCTCAACGTCTCGCGCGAGATGATCCAGGACAGCCCACTGCTCGCTGCGATCAAGAAGGGGGTCACCAGCCGTGTCCTCGCCGATCTCGCGAAACTGGCCGAACAGGAACCGGACACATTCCGCCTGATCTGGGACAATTTCGGCGTCGTCATCAAGGAAGGGCTTTACGAGGATTTCCAGCGCCGGGACCAGCTGCTCGGCCTCGCTCGATTCCGGACGACAGCCTCCGGCGAAGGGTGGCGCAGCCTCAAGGACTATGTCGGCGCGCTGAAGGAGAACCAGACCGCGATCTACTACATCGCCGGCGACGATGCCTCCCGGATTGCCAGCTCCCCGCAGCTCGAAGGCTTCCGCGCGCGCGGCATCGAGGTTTTGCTGCTGTCGGATCCGATCGACAGCTTCTGGGCGTCGACGGCACCGGATTTCGAGGGAAAGCCGTTCAAATCGGTGACGCAAGGCGCAGCCGATCTCGGTCTCATCCCATTGCTTGACGGCACGGCGCCTCCGTCGGCTGAAACGAGTGAGAAGATCAGCGCTCTGCTTGCATCAATGAAGGAGATTCTGGCCGAAGAGGTCGCGGATGTCCGATCCTCCGATCGGCTGACCGAGAGCGCGGTCTGCCTTGTTGCGTCAGACAAGGGGCCGGATCGCCAGTTCGAACGCTTGCTCAGCGCCGCGGGGCGCGTCGACAGCGCGGCCAAGCCGATCCTCGAGGTCAACCCGCGTCATGCGATGATCTCAGCCATCGCGTCTGCCGAAGATCAGGCGCTGCGGAACGACCTCGCCCATCTTCTCTTGGATACCGCCCGCGTCTTGGATGGCGAACGCCCGACCGACGCAAATGCATTCGCCGAAAGGCTGAACCGGCTGGTAACGCGAAGCTTTGGCGACAGCTGAGGCAATGGCGGGCTTTTCGCTATCGGCCAGCGCTCGCTCAAGTCTGTCGAGTGCTGACGAGAGCAATAGTGCCAAGCGGAATCCTGCCGGGACGACAAGCGCGGTGACTACACCCAGGCCTGCGCCTCCCCAGGAGCCCAAAATCATCGCCCCCAAAACAGCGTTGAGCATGCCATCAAAGGCTCGCGGGCCTCGCTCGATCAGCGGGACTGCCTGTCCCGCTGGCTGTCGATGTCGGCAGCATCGTGATCCGCCCGACTGCGCAGGACTGATCGCAGCTTCCCAAGGTGCGCTACTGCGGTGTTTCTGATTTCGTCCTGCAAGGCCGCCACATCAAGGCGAGCCCCCTTTGCGGCGCGACATCGTGGCTAGAGCGCACGTCTTGTCTCAGGTCCGTTCAATCGCGCGGGCGGCCGTTCGAAACTCAGACGCCCTCGCTTGTAGCCCGCGACGGGCTCCGCGATCTCGGCCAGAGCCTCGACTGCCGTCGTGGCATCGAGGATGATCAGGTCGGCGGGATTGCCGGGCGCGATGCCATAGTCGCCGAGCCGCAAGAGCCGGGCCGGAAGCGACGTGACGAGGTCGAGGCATGTTTGGAAACGGTCCGGCCCGCATTG
Source organism: Allobosea spartocytisi (assembly GCF_014764685.1). Classification (NCBI taxonomy): domain Bacteria; kingdom Pseudomonadati; phylum Pseudomonadota; class Alphaproteobacteria; order Hyphomicrobiales; family Alloboseaceae; genus Allobosea; species Allobosea spartocytisi. The sequence continues at coordinate 100,193 of NZ_JACXWY010000008.1, read as the reverse complement.
CGCGACGTTGGCGTAAAGATTGGCCATACGCAGCAGCGAGGCATCGCCAAACGGCGTGAACGGGTTCAGGACGTTGTTCGTCGCGACCGTGCAGACCACGCCCTGTTCGATGAGCAGATGCACCGGCGTTACTCCACGCGGCCGCCCGTGCGTCACCTCTCTGCCGGTGAGATAGAGATCGGTCGCCGGCAGCACGGTGAGGCCGACGCCGGACCGGGCGAGACGAGAGCCGATGGCGGCCAGCGTCGCGGGCTCCACCATTGAAAGCTTGGTGACATGGCCGATCGCGACGCGACCGCCCCAGCCATGCCGCTCTGTCTGGCGGCAGATCTCGTCGAGATGCATCCAGCTCGGGTCGAGGTCGAAATCGAGGTGAAAGTCGAGATCGACGTCGAACTCCCGCGCGAGGGCGAAGAGCCTGGCCATCTGCGCCGTCGGATCGGCATCGGTATAGGGGCAGCCGCCGAGCAGGTCGGCGCCGTCGCGCAGGGCCGCGACGAGCAACGCCTCGGTGCCGGGATCGTTGGTCAACCCTTCCTGCGGAAAGACGCAGATCGAAAGATCCAGCGCCCAGGCATAGTCGACCTTCAAGGCCTTGATCGCCGAGAAACTGCGCAGGCCGACGCGCGGATCGACCTCGACATGGGTACGCATGCGGGTCGTGCCCTTGGCAATCGCCTTTTCGATCACGCGCGCGCCGCGCTCGTAGACGTCGGCCTCGGTGAAGTCGCGCTTCATGGCGGCGACCGCAGCGATCGCCTCGGCAAGGCCGCCGCGACTATGCTCGCAGCGACCAAGCAGGCAGGCCTTGTCGAGATGGATATGGCTCTCGACGAAACCCGGCACGACCACGCGGCCACCGACGACGACCTCAGGCGCATCGCACGTGATCCGTGGTGCGATGGCTGCGATCCTGCCGGCTCGCACGCCGATATCCTGCGGCTGGCTCTGGCCGGGGATGACGGCCTGGCGGAAGACGAGGTCGAGAGCGCTGTCGGTCGGCATGAATCTGCTTACGGACTGGTATTCAATGGGCAAAAAACATGCATGCACTTTATATGCCGAACCGCCGGCATCATGGGCGGAGGATGGACGTCCAGAACGACAGCGCCGAGCGCATCCTGCAGCAGCGCGGCACGTCGCCCGATCCGCTATTCCGCGGCGTCCAGACGGCGCTTGCGGCCCGGCCCGCCGGCCGGCGCGGGAGTCATGTCGGCATAAGGGGCAAGGATATCCATAATGTCGCGCCCACGCGGCTTCGCCTGCGCCACCAGGGCCCGCTCCGCGACGGAATCGAGATGATGGTGCATCAGGCTCGCAACCTTCTCGCCATCGCCCGCTTCGAGCGCGTCGATCAACAGGCGGTGTTCATTGATCGCGCATTCGGATGAATGCGGCCGACTGAACAGCGACAGGGTCAGGCAGCAACGATAGGCGATCTCGCTGACATAGCGGATCAGGACCGGGCTCTCCGTCATCGTCGCGAGCAGAACGTGGAACTCTGTGGCAAGCCGGATCGAGACCGCGTCCGGCCCGCCGCGCGCCGCGTCCTCCGCGTCGACATGGCCGCGAAGGGTTGCGAGCTGGGCCTTGCTCAGCCGCCCGGCAAGCTGGCGCACCACGAGCCGCTCCAGCTCGATCCTGATGTCAAATGTATCGCGCGCTTCCTGCCAGCTCGGCGTAGCCACCACGGCGATGCGGTTACGACGCAACTCGACCAGGCCTTCGGCCGCGAGCTGCCCGAGCGCATGGCGCGCGATTGTGCGGCTGACGCCAAAACGTTCGCCAAGCGCATCCTCGGGCAGCTTGGCGCCAGGCTCCAGCGCCTGCTCGATAATCGCGCGACGCAATGCACGGCAGATCGTCCCGACCTTGTCTGACGAGCCGTTCTCGCCCCTGTCACGCGCCATCGCCGGTCATCCGTTTCGACGGCCCGTCTTAGCGCTTAGCCGGCCCGCTTCGCAATGCATGCGGTGCGGAACTTCGCGCCACCAGGCGCTGGGGCACGGCATGGGAGCGTCTCGACGGCAACCGGCCTACGTTCAGTTGCCCATCGGATACAGAATGGCATTGCAATTGCATGCACTTTCTTATGAGCCAAGCCCATACGAAATTCGCGATCGTCAAGGGCGCGCCGCCCGAACCTGCTTCGCCGACACGCGCGGCGCTGGCGGTCGAGTTGTCGCAGACCTCCGTGACCTTCGGCAGCGGAGCAAGCGCCGTGCCGGCTCTCTCCGAGACGACGCTGCGCATTCCCGACGGCGAGTTCGTCGCGCTTGTCGGACCGTCCGGGTGCGGCAAGTCGACGATCCTGCGGCTGGTCAGCGGCCTGGTGCAGCCGAGCACCGGCGCCGTCATCGTCGGCGGGCGCGAGATCGCGGCGAAGGCGCTCAGGATCGGCATGGCCTTCCAGAACCCGACCATGCTGCCCTGGCTGACGATCGAACAGAACGTCATGTTGCCGCTCAAGATCGTCGAGCCTTTTCGCTCGCGTTTCCGGCAGGAAAAACGCGGCAGCTTCCGCGACAAGGTGCATGGGCTGCTCGCCCAGGTCGGGCTCAGTGGATTTGCCGGCAAATATCCCTGGCAGCTCTCCGGCGGAATGCTCCAGCGCGCCAATCTCTGCCGGGCGCTGATTCACGAGCCGCGCATGCTGCTGCTCGACGAGCCCTTCGGCGCGCTCGACCAGTTCACCCGCGAGGAGCTTTGGGCGATCCTGCAGGAGCTCTGGCTGGCGCATCGCCCAACCGTGCTGCTGGTGACGCACGACCTCCGCGAGGCCGGCTTCCTGGCGAGCCGGATCTGCGTGATGAGCGCCCGGCCCGGCCGCATCCTCGACGACAGCCCTGTCGAATTCGCGCGACCGCGCAGCATCGCCATGACCTTCGAGCCGGATTTCGTGGCGCTGAACCAGCGCCTGCGCGAGCTGATCGTCGATGCCCGCGCAGTCCAGACAGCAGGGAGCGCCTGACATGTCCATCAATCTGAAGCGGAGGTTCTGGGCGACCGGGCTGATCCTGCTGTTCTTCGTCGGCTGGGAACTGTTCTGCGTCATCTCCGGCATGTCGGACCTGATCCTGCCGCGGCCGAGCCAGGTCTTCGCGACACTGGTACAGCGTTTCCCGGTCCTGTGGCCGCATATCCTCCAGACACTCGCGACGACGATGCTCGGCTTCGTCCTCGGCGTGGCGCTCGGCGTCGTGCTCGGCGCGATCATCGGCGTCTCGCGCACGGCCTATGACACCGCTTACCCGCTGCTGATCGGCTTCTCGTCGATCCCGAAGGTCGCGGTGGTGCCGATCTTCGTGCTCTGGTTCGGCTCGGGCACGGTGCCCGCCGTGCTGACCTCGCTCTCGATCTGCTTCTTTCCGATCGTCGTGAACATCGCCACCGGCCTCGCCACCACCGAGCCCGAGATGGAGGACGTGCTGAAGGCGCTCGGCGCCAGCAAGTTCGACATCCTGTGGAATGTCGGTCTGCCGCGCACGATGCCGTTCTTCTTCGCCTCGCTGAAGGTCGCCATCACCTACGCCTTCGTCGGCACGGTGCTGGCGGAGACCGTCGCCTCCAATCGCGGCATCGGCAACGTGATGATGACCGCATCCTCCAATTTCAATGTGCCGCTGGTCTTCGCCGGGCTGTTCATCCTCGCGGGGCTCGGCGTCGCGCTCTACGTCGCCTTCTCGCTGATCGAGATGCGCGTCACCGGCTGGGCCACCCGCAAGAACGATTTCGCCGCCGCCTGACCACTTCACGAGGGGAGAACAATCATGCTGAAGACGTTCGCTGCGACGCTGCTCACCGGCCTAGCCTTCGCCGGCTCCGTGCTGGCGCAGGAGACCACGGTCAAGTTCACGCTCGGCTGGAAAACGCAGGGCTCCGATGCCGCCTTCTTCGTCGCCCGCGACAAGGGCTACTACAAGGCCGAGGGACTGAACGTCGTGATCGACCAGGGCGAGGGCTCGGGCGCGACCGTGACCCGCATCATGGGCGGCGCCTATGATGCCGGATTCGGCGATGTCAATGCCATCATCCAGAACGCCGCCGCCAAGCCGGGGGAGAACCCGGTCATGGTCTACATGATCTGGAACCGCCCGCCCTTCGCCATCTCGAGCAAGAAGGCGACCGGGATCACCAAGCCGGCCGATCTCGAAGGCAAGACGCTCGGCGGGTCGCAGGGTACGCCGACGACGCGTCTGCTAGAGGTCTTTGCGCGCAAGAACAATGTCGACATGGCCAAGGTCAAGCTGTCGAACATGGCGCCGAACCTCCAGGAGCCGCTGCTGATCAAGGGCGACATCGACGGCGCCCTGATCTTCAACATCACGAGCTATTTCAACCTCGTGCTCAATCGCCAGGACCCGGACAAAGACTTCAACTGGCTGATGTTCGGCGACTACGGGCTCGACCTCTACTCGAACGGCCTGATGGTCTCGCAGAAGCTGATCAAGGAGAACCCGAAGGCGGTTGCCGGCCTCGTGCGCGCCACCAACAAGGCCATGATCGAGATCGCCAAGGATCAGGCACTCGGCATGAAGAGTGTGATGAACTTCGACAACCTCGTCGACGAGAAGGTCGAGAAGCGCCGGTTGCAATACTCGTTCAGCGAGTTGATCGTCTCGCCGGAGATGAAGGAGATCGGCATCGGCGACACCAAGGATGACCGCATGACACGCGCCATCGGCATCATCGTGGAAGGCTACCAGCTCGCGCGCACGCCGAAGCCGGAAGAGATCTTCTCGCGCCAGTTCCTGCCGCCGAAGAGCGAGCGCGAGCTGGTCTACACGGCGAACTGATCCGGCGGAGCAAACGCCATGACCGAAGCGACCTTCGCGACGAGCCTGTTCAACGGAAGCGAGCTCGTCGCGAACGCTTCGCTTCACCATCAGGACGGCGTGATCGACGCCGTCCTGGTCGATCAGCCTGCGATCTCCGGCCCGCGCCGGCTGATCATCCCGGCGCTCGTCAACGCGCACGACCATGCGCGGCCGAGCATGACGTCCTTCGGCGCGGCCAACCTGCCGCTCGAAACCTGGATTTTGCGCTCGGCCCTCGGAACGCCGCCCGATCCCTATCTCGCCGCCGCGGTCTCGCTCGCCCGCAGCGCCCGCTCGGGCTGCGGTGCGATGATGGTCCACTACACCCGTCCGAGCGGCACGATGCCGATCGTCGCGGAAGCCCGGCAGATCGCCAAAGCCGCGGCGGATGTCGGCATCCGGATCGCCTTCGCACTGGCCGTGCGCGACCAGAACCCGCTCGTCTATGGCGAGAGCGCCGCCGTGCTCGATGCCTTGCCAGCCGAGGCGCGACAGCCGGTCGAGGATCTCTTCGTCAGGCCGCCCACGCGGCCCTCGGACTATCTCGATCTGATCGACGAGATCGATGCCGCGATCGCAGGCCCGCTGGTCGATGTCCAGTTCGGTCCGGCCGGCGTGCAATGGTGCTCGCCCGCGCTGCTCGAAGCCATCGCCGAGCGCTCGGCCACGACCGGACGGCGCGTGCACATGCACATGCTGGAGACGATCTACCAGCGCGCCTGGGCCGACCGGACCTTCCCGGACGGGATCATGCGCTACCTCAAGGAGATCGGGCTGCTCTCCGAGCGCCTGACGCTCGCCCATTGCGTCCATGCACGGCCGGACGAGCTCGACATGATCGCCGAATCCGGCGCGACGATCGTCACGAATTTCAGCTCGAACCTGCACCTGCATTCGGGCCTCGGGCCGATCGCGGAGGCCCATCGGCGCGGCTGCGCCATTGCGGTGGGCGTCGACGGTGCGGCCCTGGACGAGGATGACGATGCCATCCGCGAGATGCGCCTCGTCCAGCTCGCTCATGACGGGCTCGGCTTCAGGCGCAACTGGAGTCGTGCTGCGTTCCTGGGGCTCGCCATTCGCAATGGCCGACGGGCAACCGGAGCGCCGGGCTCCGGCGAGCTCGTCGCGAGCGCTCAGGCCGATTTCACGGTGATCGACCTGGACCATCTCGATCGCGACGCGATCATGCCTGTCGCCCCCCTCGACCTGCTATTCGCCCGCGGCAACATCGATTGCGTGCGCGATGTCGTGGTCGCCGGACGCTGTATCGTTCGCGATGGTGAACCAACCGGCATAGACCTCACGGCGCTTCAGGCGGAACTCCGGCAAATGTTTCGGCGCCATTTGCCGGGTTTCCGAAAGATGCAGGCAGCTTGGCCGGCCCTGGCCGACGCGACGGCTCATTGGTTCGAGCATGTGGGCTGCGGCTGTTAGCACCGGCATCGCCCTGTCCGGGCGGTGACCGTCTTGCCGCATCGGCTGATCCTGCGGAACCTCGGTTGCGTCAGGCGCAGGCCTTACATGCCGGCTTGGGGCTTCGTGCCGCGGCGCGGGGCCGTAGATTTCCAGGCCGGCCGTCAGCGGGCGAAGCCGATCTTTGGCAATTTGGACGGAGAGCAAGCATGTCCCTCGACCCTGCCCTGCGCGACAGGATTCTCGCTGCCGTCGATGAGGGCTTCGACGAACAGGTTCGCTACACGCAGGATCTCGTCCGCTTCGCCTCGACGCGCGGGCAGGAGCATACCGTCCAGGATTTCGTCTTCCGGGCGATGAAGGACCGCGGCTTCACCATGGAACGCTTCGCGATGGACCGGGAGGCGATTGCGGCCCATCCGGGCGGTGCGCCCTTCTCCGACAGCCATTCCGAGGCTCCGATCGTCGTCGGCATCCATCGTCCACGCGAAGAGCGGGGGCGCTCGCTCATCCTCCAGGCCCATGTCGACGTGGTTCCGGCCGGGCCGCGCGACCAATGGACCCACGCCCCGTTCGACCCGGTGATAGAAGGCGACTGGATGTATGGCCGCGGCAGCGCCGACATGAAGGCCGGGGCCGGAGCGAACCTGGCCTGCCTCGACGCGCTCAGGCGCATCGGCCTGCAGCCGGCGGCGACGGTCTATGTCGAATCGGTGGTCGAGGAGGAATCGACCGGCAACGGCGCGCTGATGACCCATCTGCGGGGATACCGCGCCGATGCCGCCCTTATCCCCGAACCGGAGCAGGAGATGCTCGCCCGCGCCAATATCGGCGTGCTCTGGTTTCAGTTTGAGGTGCGCGGCGTGCCGGCCCATGTCCGCGAGATGGGGACTGGCGCGAATGCCATCGACGCCGCCTATCGCGTCGTTGCCGCGCTGCGGAAACTGGAGGAAGAATTCAACGCCGAAAAGGCGGGTCGCCCGCATTTTGAGGACGAGCCGCACCCGATCAACCTCAACATCGGCAAGATCGAGGGGGGCGACTGGGCTTCCTCCGTGCCGTGCTGGTGCCGCGTCGATTGCCGTGTCGGGCTCTATCCCGGTGTGACCGCGGAGGAGACGGCCCGGCGTATCGAAGACTGCATCCGTGCCGTATCCCGTACCGATGCCTTCCTCGCCAACAATCCCCCCAGGGTGACCTTCAACGGCTTCTGGGCCCAGGGCTACGTGCTCGAGCCGGGCAGCGAGGCCGAGGCCGTTCTCGGCCGGGCGCATGAGGCCGCCATCGGCAAGCCGCTGAAATCCTTCATGACGGCAGCCTATCTCGATGCCCGGGTCCATGCGCTCTACGACCGGATTCCGGCGCTCTGCTACGGCCCTTCGGGCGAAGGCATCCACGCTTTCGACGAGCGGGTGAGCCTCGCCTCGGTCAAGCGCATCACCGGCGCCATGGCGCTGTTCGTGGCGGAATGGTGCGGCGTCGAGGCCTTGAAAGACTGAATGGCTCTCAGGCCGCCGTCACATGCACGGGCGGCCGCCTGCCATCGTTCCAGCGACCTCCCAGCGCGCGCTCGATCTGCGCCGCGAGCTGCAGCAGCAGACCGTCGCCGGCCTGCCGCGCCTGCGCCTGGATGCCGAAGGGCAGGCCGTTCTCCTGCCGGCCCATCGGCAGCGAGATCGCCGGAATGCCGCAGAGATTCGACAGCGGCGTGTAGGCGAAGAACTTCCAGAGATGGCCGAACCAGTCGAGCACATCGGGATTGTCGCTGATGGTGAGGTATTCGGTGGCGCCGATCTTGGGCGTCGGCAGCGCCGTGATCGGGGTCAGGATGATGTCCCATTCCTCGAAGAAGGCGCCGAAGGCCCGCGCCGTGCTGTTGAACACCGCCTGCATCCGGTAGCGCTCGGCATAGGACATATCCTTGCCCGCCTCCCAGATGCGAATGTTCATCGGCTCGATCAGCCCCTCCGGGGGGCGTTGCAGGCCGCGCGTCTCCAGAAGGCCGGCGATGACCTGTGCGAAGTTGCTGATGTAGCAGGTGGTCTGCGCAGCGAAGGCGGCGCGCAGATCGGCCTCCGGCAGGGCCCAGTCGACATGGTGGCCGAGTCCTTCAAGGAAGCGCCCGGCCTTCTCCAGTTCGGCGACGATGGCCGGCGTGGCGCGATAGTCGCCCCATTCATGCGAGAGGGCGATGCGCAGGCGGCCCGGATCGCGTTTGATAAGCTGCGTATAGGGCTCGGGCGCGGTCCAGTAGGGCATGAACTCGCCTGGTGCGCCGCCGCGACAGGCGTCGACGAAAGCGGCGGTGTCGCGCACCGAGCGGCTCTGGCAGCCTTGCGTCGAGACAAAGCCGGAGATGTCCGAAAGGTTGGGCGCGATCGAGAACACGCCGCGCGAAGCCTTCAGCCCGATATTGCCGTTGAAGCCGGCCGGGATGCGGATCGAGCCTCCGCCGTCGGTCGCATGCGAGAGCGGCACGGCGCCGGCTGCCACCATCGCCGCCGTCCCGGCCGAAGAGCCGCAAGTGGTGTAGTCCGTGTCCCAGGGATTGCGGGTGACGTAGACTGCGGGGTTCTCGGCCGAGCTGCACACGCCGAACTCGGGCGTCGTGGTCCGGCCCATCAGGTTGAGGCCCGCCTTGCGCATGCGCGCTGTCAGCCAGGCATCGGCCGCCGGACGGTTGCCGCGCATGAAGAGCGAGCCCTGTTCCTGCAGCCTGCCCTTCAGTGTGGGACCCAGGTCCTTCATCAGGAAGGGCACCCCGGCGAAAGGGCCGGCAGGGTCGAGCCCGTCACTCAGCGGATCGGCGACCACATCCTCGAAGACCTCCACCACGGCGCTGAGCGAAGGATTCGTCTTCGCGATGCCCGCGGCTGCCTGCCGCGCCAGCTCGGCCGGCGTCAGCTCACCATTGCGCACCCGCTCGGCGAGGCCAACTGCGTCGTGGGAGGCCCATTCCTCCCAGCTCATCGCCAGGGTCATGACGTCGTCTCCAGCTTGTCGCCGAATATCCGCTTCAGGCCTCGCCGGTGGCGAAGTCGCGGCCGGGCGCGGCCTCGATCAGGCTACGCGTATAGGGGTGGGCGGGGGCGGCGAAAACATCGGCCGTGCGGCCCTGCTCGACCACCAGCCCCTTCTCCATCACCACCAGCCGGTCGCAGATCTGCGCGGCGACCCGCAGGTCGTGGGTGATGAACAGGATGGCGAGGTCGAAGCGCTTCTGCACGTCGTCGAGCAAGGCGAGCACCTGCTTCTGCACGGAGACGTCGAGCGCCGAGACCGCCTCGTCCGCGATCAGGATCTCCGGCTCCATGGCGAGCGCACGGGCAATCGCGATGCGCTGGCGCTGGCCCCCGGAGAACTGGTGCGGATAGCGCGAGAGCGCGGAAGGCTGCAGGCCGACGAGTTCCATCAGCTCGCGGGCCCGTGCCAGCGCCTTCGCCCGCGGCTGCCCGAAATTCACGGGGCCTTCGATGATGGATTCGCTCACGGTAAGGCGCGGATTGAGCGAGCGGAACGGATCCTGAAAAACCACCTGGATTTTGCGCCGGTAAGGTCGCAGGCGCCGTTCGGAAAGCCCGGCGATGTCGATGTCGGGGACGAGGATCTGGCCCTCGCTTGGCGGCATCAGCCGGGCGACGCAGCGCGCGACCGTGGTCTTGCCCGAGCCGGATTCCCCGACGATGCCGACCGTCTCGCCGCGCCGGACCCGGATGCCGACATCGGCGGCGGCCCGGACGACGCGTTCCTTCTTGAACAATCCGCGCGAGCGGTAGGTTTTGCCGAGGCCGGCCGTCTCCAGGGCGATCGGCCCTGTCGGCTCCGGGCGCTGCGCCGGTTTCAGGACCGGCACGGAGGCGATCAGCATGCGGGTGTAGGGATGCTGGGGGGCGCGCAACACCTGCGCCGTCGGCCCCTGCTCGACGACGCGGCCCTTCTCCATCACCACGACGCGGTCGGCGATCTCGGAGACGACGCCGAAATCATGGGTGATGAACAGCACGCCCGTGCCGCGCCGCTCCTGCATCTCCTTGATGAGCTTGAGGATCTGCGCCTGCGTCGTGACGTCGAGCGCCGTCGTCGGCTCGTCGGCGATCAGCAGGGCGGGGTCGAGGATCAGCGCGGCGGCGATCATGACGCGCTGGCGTTGCCCGCCCGAAAGCTGGTGCGGGTAGGAGGCGTGCATGCGCTCGGGATCGGGCAAGCGCATCGCCTCCAGCATGGCGAGCACCTTCGCGCGCCGCGCCGGCTGGTCGAGATCGGTATGGATGCGCAGCACCTCCTCGATCTGGTCGCCGATGGTGAGCACCGGGTTGAGCGCGGTCATCGGCTCCTGGAAGATCATGGCCATGCGGTCGCCCCGCAGCGCGCGCAGGCGCTGCGGCGTGGCGGCGAGCAGGTCCTCGCCCTCCAGCCGGATCGACCCCGCTACGGGCTTCAACACTTTGGCCAACAGGCCCATCACCGAGAAGGCGGTGACGGATTTGCCCGAGCCGGATTCGCCGACGACGCAGACGATCTCGCCCTTGCCGACGGCGAGCGAAACGCCCTCCACCGCATGGTTGCGGTCGCCGCCGCCGGGCAAGGCGATGGTGAGGCCCGAGACCTCGAGGACGGGGGATGCCTCGTTGCTCATCGGCCGGCCATCTTCGGATCGAGCGTGTCGCGCAGGCCGTCGCCGAGGATGTTCACGGCGAGCACCGTCAGCCCCAGGAAGATGCCGGGATAGAGGATGTTGTGCGGGAAGACCCGGAAGAGGTTGCGCCCCTCGGCCATGATGTTGCCCCAGCTCGGAGTCTCCGGCGGGATGCCGACGCCGAGGAAGGACAAGATGGCCTCGACGAGGATGGCGGAGGCGGCGATGAAGGTGCCCTGCACGATCAGCGGCGCGGTGGTGTTGGGCAGGATGTGGCGGATCATCAACTTGGGCACACGCGTGCCGGCCATGATCGCCGCCTCGACATAGGGCTCCTCGCGAACCGAGAGCACGATCGAGCGCACGAGCCGCACCACGCGCGGGATCTCCGGCACGATGATCGCGATGATGACCGCGGTCAGCCCGGCCCGGAACAGAGAGACGACCGCGATGGCGAGCAGGATGCCCGGTATCGCCATCAGCCCGTCCATCACGCGCATGATCGGCCCGTCGAGGATGCGCACATAGCCGGCAACGAGGCCGATGACGAGGCCGATCGCGATGCTCGCCAGCGCCACTGCGATCGAGATCGCCAGCGAGATCCGGGCGCCGTAGACGACGCGGCTGTAGACGTCCCGCCCAAGCGAATCGGTGCCCATCCGGTAGGTGAATGTCGAGCTCGTGCCGTCATCGGCGCGGATGGTGCGCTCGAAGCCCGGCTTCTTGTTGCGCGCGACGGGATCGATCGCGGTCGGATCGACAGTCCCGAGCTGCGGCGCCAGCAGGGCGATCAGTGTCATCACCACCAGGACGACGCCTCCGATCAGTACGGAAACATTGGTCAGTAGCCGGCGCAGGATGCTCCGCCCGGAGGGAGCGGGCTCGTCGGCGACCGGGGCCAGCAGGGTCGGCTCGGCGCTCAATAGCGGATCCTCGGGTCGAACAGGCTGTAGGTCAGGTCGATCAGCAGGTTGATCCCGACATAGATGCCGGAGAACAGAAGGATGACGGCCTGGATGGTGGGATAGTCGCGCGCCAGCACGGCATCGACGGTCAGCCGGCCGAGACCGGGAATGGCGAAGACGCTCTCCGTCACCACGACCCCGCCGATCAGCAGCGCGATGCCGATGCCGACCACGGTGACGATCGGCACGGCCGCGTTCTTCAGCGCGTGGCGGAACAGGATCTTGCGCTCGACCTGCCCCTTGGCGCGGGCGGTGCGGATATAGTCCTCGTTTAGCACCTCGAGCACGCTTGCCCGCGTCATCCGCGCGATCAGCGCGATGTAGATCACCGAGAGCGTCAGCGCCGGCAGCACGAGCCGCTGCACATAACCACCGAACCCGGCCGAGATCGGCTGGTAACCCTGCACCGGGAACCAGCCCAGCGTGATCGCGAAGAGATAGATCAGGAGGTAGCCGATCACGAAGACCGGTATCGAGAAGCCGAGCACCGAGAAACCCATCACGATGCGGTCGATCCAGGAGCCGTGCTTGTAGGCGGCGAGCACGCCCAGCGGGATCGCGACGCAAATCGCGATCAGGATGGTCGCGAAGGCAAGCGACAGCGTCGGCTCGATACGCCCGAGGATCAGCTCGGAGATCGGCTTCTTGAAGAAGAAGGATTCGCCGAGATTGCCCGAGAGCAGGTTCTTCGCCCAGATCGTGAACTGGGCGAGGATCGGCTGGTCGAGCCCGAGCCGGTTGCGCACCAGCGCGATCTGCTCCGAGCTGGCGTTGTCGCCGGCGATGACCGCTGCCGGGTCGCCCGGCGTCAGCCGCAGCATCAGGAAGACCAGCACGGCGACGATCACGAGGACCGGGATCGCCGCCAGCAGGCGCCTCAGAATGTAGCCGAGCATCAGGACGGCTTCCCGGAAAGGAGCAAGCGCATCCGGCTCACTTCTTCTCGACGTTCCAGAAGACCGGCGCCGGCGCCGTCAGGATGCCGGTGATGGTCTTCCGGGCCGCGATCGGCACGTTGTACTGGCCGAGATGGACATGGGTCACCACCTCGCGCCAGCGGACCTGCACGGCTTCCGCAATCGCCTTCTGCTTCGCCGGATCGGGCTCGCGGGCGAAGTCGTCGCGCAGCTTCTCCATCTCCGCATCGCAGGGCCAGCCGAAGGCGGCCTTGTCGCAGCTCGCATTGAAGAAGCCGGCCATGACGGGGTTCAGGATGTCGGCCGAGACCCAGGAGGTCTGCATCAGGTTCCAGCCGCCCTTGTCGATCGGATCCTTGCGGACGCGTCGCGAGACCACCGTCTGCCAATCCGAGGACTGCATGTCGACCTTGAAGCCGCCCTTCTCGAGCAGTTGCTTGGCGACCGGGCCGAGATTGGTCAGCGACTGCAGATCGGTCGAATGCAGAAGCACCACCGGCTTGCCGTCATAGCCGGCCTCCTTCAGGAGCTCCTGCGATTTCTTGAAGTTCGACTCGAGCAACCCGTCCATGCCCTTTTCGGAGGCGAGCGGCGAGCCGCAGACGAACATCGCCTTGCAGACCTGGTAGTAGTCGGGATTGCCGACGGTCGCTTCGAGAAAGTCCTTCTGGTTCAGCGCATAGGTCACGGCCTGGCGCACCTTCGGATTGTCGAAGGGCGGCTGCGTGTGGTTGAAGCGCATCGTGTACTGCAGCCCGAGCGGGTTGTAGTTCCACAGCTTGATGTTGCTGTCGTCCTTGAGCAGCGGGATCAGGTCGAAGGCGGGCTGCTCGACCATGTCGATCTCGCCCGCCAGCAGCGCGTTGACCGCCTGCTGCTGGTCGCTGACCGCAAGCCATTCGACGCGGTCGATATGGACGACCTTGCCGCCGGCCAGGCCGGATGCCGGCTCGGAGCGCGGCTTGTAGTCCTTGAACTTGGTGTAGACGATCTTGTCGCCGGGCTTCCACTCATCCTGCTTCAGGACGAAGGGGCCGGAACCGATGAACTCGGAGATCTGCGTGTTGGGATCGGTGTCCGCGACGCGCTTGGGCATCATGAACGGCACGTTGGAGGAGGGTTTGCCGAGGCCGAAGATCAACAGGCCGGTCGGCGATTTCAGCTTGACCGTGAAGCTCTTGGCGTCGTCGGCGGTGATCGAGTCGACGAAGGTCATCAGCTTCTGGCCGACCGGATCCTTGGCCGACCAGCGCTTGATCGAGGCGATGCAGTCCTCTGCCGTGACGGGCTTGCCGTCGTGCCAGAGCAGGCCGTCGCGCAGCGTAAACTTGTAGGTCAGCTTGTCCGGCGACTCCGTGAAGGTCTCGACCATCTGCGGCTTGATCTCGCCTTTCTCGTCCATCGAGAACAGGGTGTCGTAGATCATGTAGCCGTGGTTGCGGACGATATAGGCGGTGGTCCAGATCGGATCGACGATCTTCACGTCCGAATGCATGACGACCTTCATGGTCGTCTGGGCCTGCACCATACTGCTGCCGGCCAGCAACGCTGCCGCCGCGGCAACCATCTTCCAACGCGACATCATAAGGCTAATCTCCCCTCTGGCCGTTTGCCCGGCCGGCTTTGCCGATCGTGATGTGCAGGTCGCAAGTGCTGATACTTCGTCTTCTTTTGCCTTTTGTCCGCCTTGCCGTTCCGCCTTATGCAGGCGCCATGCCACGATGCGAAAGGCTCCCCCGTCGAAGCGCCCTGTCAATCGTTCAGGGCGCGAGCCGCGCCAGTAGCCCCGCCATCAACCTGATCCGTCGTGGCAGGCTCTCGATCTCGATATGCTCTTCCAGCGTGTGATAACCGGCCCCCAGCAGGCCGAGCCCGTCGAGGGAGGGGATGCCGGCCGCACCGGTGAAATTGGCGTCGGAGCCGCCGCCGGCCGAGGCGTGGCCGAGCTCCCAGCCCAGTTCGCCGGCGATCTCGCGGGCGAGGCCGTAGAGCGCCATGGTTCCCGCATCCGGCTCCCAAACCGGGCGGGTCACGCCGCGTGTCACGGAGAAGCCGGTGCCGTCCTCCTCGCGGCGGGTGAGAGCGAGCATGCGCTCGACGCCACGGTCGAGATCGGCCTGCCGTTTTGCCATGCTCAGGGCTTCGGCCTTGCAGAGGGTCGGCACGCAGTTGACCCAGCGCCCGCCCTCGATGACGCCGACGGAGAAGGTGCAATCCTCGCCGGTCATCTCCTCGATGGCCAAGAGCTGGCGCGCCATCATGTTGATGGCCGAGCGCCCGTCCTTGAGGCGGGAGCCGGCATGGCTCGGCCGGCCCTCCGCCTGAAGGTTGAAGCGAGCGATGGCGTAGCGGCCGGTGACGACACCGTCGCCCGGCTGGCCCGGCTCCGGCACCAGCACGAAGCGGTCGCGGCGGGCCTGCTCCATGATGATGTCGCGCGTACCCGGGCTGCCGATTTCCTCGTCGCTGGTGTAGAGCACGCTGACCGGCAGTGGCGTCTCGATACCGGCCTTCGCCAGCGCGACGATGGCCTGCAGCCCGGCATAGGCGCCGCCCTTCATGTCGAGGATGCCCGGGCCGTAGCAGCGCGAGCCCTCGCGCCGGAAGGGCAGCGTCTCGAGCGTCCCGACCGGATGCACGGTATCGAGATGCGACATCACCAGGATGCCGGGCTCCCCGCGCCGCGGATGTGGAAAGTCGCCGCGTACGCAGTCGCCGAGGCCGGGCGGTCCGGGGATGCGGGTGATCATGGCGCCCGCCGCCGCCGTCTCGGCCGCTGCGAGGTCCATCATGCGGTTGACGGCAGCGGGGTCGAAGGTCGGGCTCTCGCACTCGATCCAGGGCTTGAGCCCTGCGAGCAGGACCTCGCTGTCGAGCGGCAGGGTGCGGAGATCCATCGCCGCACGCCTCAAGCCGCCGCACGCGTCTCGACAATGCGCGCCAGCAGGCTCGCCCCGACCGGCAGGATGCCGTCGTCGAGCACATAAGCGGGGTTGTGCACCGGCACGTCCCCGGCATGGCCGACCCAGGCATAGGCGCCGGGCACCACGCGCAGCATGTCGGCGAAATCCTCGCTGCCCATCATCGCCTTGGGCTCGGTCAGCACGTTCGCGCCGCCGACGATCTCGGTGGCGACCTCCGCCATCGCCTGCGCCGGGGCATCGTGATTGACCAGCACGTTGAAGATGTTGCGGATGTCGACCTCGATCGTCATGCCGAAGGTCGCCGCCGTGCCGGCCGCGATCTCGCGCATGCGGCGGCGTACCAGCTCGCCCGTCTCCTCCGAGAAGGTACGGATCGTGCCCGCCAGCACCGCTTCCTCGGGAATGACGTTGTAGGCCGAGCCAGCATGGACCTGGGTGATCGAGAGCACGGCGGCCTCGCGCGGGTCGGCATTGCGGCTGACAATGGTCTGCAGCGCTGCGGCCAGGCTCATGGCCGCCATGACAGGATCGCGCCCCATATGCGGCATGGCCCCGTGGCTGCCCTTGCCGGTGATCCTGATGTCGAAGAAATCCGCGCCGGCCATGGCCGGACCGGGGAAAACCGAGATCTGGCCGGCCTCGAGATTAGGTGCATTGTGCAACCCGTAGATCTCGTCGCAGGGGAAGCGCTCGAACAGCTTTTCCGCGATCATCCGGCGCGCGCCGCCGAGCCCTTCCTCCGCCGGCTGGAAGACGAAGATCGCCGTGCCCTTGAAGCCCCGGTTCTCCGCAAGGTAGCGCGCGGCACCGAGCAGCATGGTGGTGTGCCCGTCATGGCCGCAGGCGTGCATCTTGCCAGCCACGGTCGAACGCCAGGGCAAATTGGTGGTCTCCTGGATCGGCAGCGCATCCATATCGGCCCGCAGCCCGATGCGCCGGCCCGGCCCGGCCTGACCGTGCAGCACGCCGACGACGCCGGTCGTGCCGATCCCGGTATGGACCTCGATGCCCAGCTCCCTCAGCTTGTCGGCGACGATGCCGGCGGTGCGAACCTCCTCGAAGCCGATCTCGGGATGGGCGTGGAGATCGCGGCGGATCGCCGTGAGGTCATCCTTGAAGGCGTCGATCTGCGGCAGAACGGGCATAGGAACTCCAGGCGATGAAAGGCTGATGCGAGGGAGGACGTGCTCAGGCGAACGGCCTGCCGAGCGGTGATGTGCGCAGGCCCTGGCGCAGCCGGCGCCATGGCAGGACCGCCGGATCGACCGGCATCGGGCCGGGTGCCGCGCAGACGAGGATCATCTCGGCGATCGGCTCGAAATCGGCGCGGAAATGCACCGAGCTCTTGTTGACGAGAATCGCCTGCTCCTCCGGTTCGATGCCGACCTGCCGATACATCGCCCGGTCGGCCATCTGCGCCTTGCGCGAGCCGACGACGATGCGCACCCCGCCGATGCGCAGGCAGGCGCTCGGCCCCAGATTCATGCGCGAGCCGCCATAGAACGGGCCCGGCGCGACGAAGCGCCCGTCGGACAGCTTCTCCACGGTAAAGCTCGCCACGAGCGGGGCGTCGCCGGGAATGCGGGACTTCGCGCCAAGCGCGAGCGTGACGATCGCACCTTCGCCCGCCTCATGGGCGACGGCGGCGGCCTCAGGATCGACGATGACGCCGATTGCGGCGCGCTCGGCGTCGTTGCGCACGAGAGCCGCTGCCATGCCCATCGTGTCGGAATCGCCCCCGGCGCCGGGATTGTCCTGCGTATCGGAGATGACAATCGGCTTCGTTGCGCTTTCTGCGAGCCGCATCGCCTCGCGCACCCCGGCATCGGGATCGAAGACCGTGCCCTTGAAGGCGGCCTCGCTCGCCATCACCCGCCGGGCGACCGCATCGGCCGCCGCGTCGGCCTCGGCCTGCGTCGTGCCGTAGGCGACGACGGCCGGCCCGCAATCGGGAAAGTCGGCGGCCGGGAAACCGGGCAGGAAGGAGAGGCTCGGCACCGTCTCGCCTTCCAGCGCGGCAAGCTCGGCATAGATCGTGCGGCAAGGTTCCATCGCCGTTGCCTGCCAGGCAATGGGAATGAGATAGGGAATTTGCCGGAAGGCCTTGGTTGGACGCCTTTTGGTGCCGAGCAGGCCAGCCAGGGCCTGCGCGGCGCGGGCACCGGTCAGGGCCATGTCGACATGCGGATAGGTGCGGTAGGCGACGAGCATGTCGGCAGCCTCGACCATTAGCGGCGTGACGTTGCCATGCAGGTCGAGACTCGCGACCAGCGGCACGTCCGGTCCGATCACGGCGCGTACCCGGCGCAGCAGCTCGCCTTCGCCGTCGTCGAAATTCTCGCTCACCATCGCGCCGTGCAGGTCGAGATAGACGCCGTCGATCGGCAGCGTCGCGCGAATCCGCTCCACCAGCTCGCCTGCGATCGTCTCGAAGGCCCCGGCCGTGACATGGGCCGAAGGGCTGGCGGCACACCATAGCGTCGGCACGGCTTCCCAGCCCTTCTCGCGGGCCACGTCGAGAAAGCCGGAGGCGCCGACATTGACGTTGGTCACGGCCGCGAAGATCGCCTCGCCCCGCGCCAGCGGCGGCCAGCCTCCGCCTTGCTGGAAGGCGTCCATCCCCGCCTTGCTCGGCGCGAAGGTATTGGTTTCATGCAGGAAACCGCCGAAGGCGATGCGGCTGGACATCGAAGGCTCCGATCGAGAAGAGCCGAGGTAAACACGCCACGTCGCGCCGACCAAGTGAGAATTTTCACCGCGGCTGCCCGGATATTGAGCTTTCAATCGCGAAATTCGCACGGGGTCGGCTTCAGGCCCAACTCCTCCCGGGTCTCTCGTGTCCAGGGCGGCCGCAGCCTCCAGCGCGTCTAACGCTGCAGCCCGATGCTCTTGAATGAGGCCTGGCGGGGCATCGGTAAGCTCGTGCGTCAGGCGACAGCGAGCGTCGTCACGCGAGGTGGCGCCTCCGCCGGTGCGCTCGCCGCATCGAGGCGCGCAATCTGCTCCGCTGAAAGCTTCAGCGCCGCCGCGCCCAGATTACTCTCCAACTGCCCGAGCGAACGGGGTCCGATGATCGGCACGGCGCCGTGCGTCATGGCCCAGGCGATGGCGACGCGATCGGGACTGGCGCTGGCCTCTTCGGCGACCTGCAGTACGGCGTCGACGGTGGCTGAGCGTTGCGGCGTGTTCTCTGCCTGAAAGACGCGGCCACCAAATCCTTCGGCGCGCCCTGTCTCACCCTTGCGATATTTGCCGGTCAGCACGCCGCCGCCCAGAGGCGACCATGTCACAGCGGCGATTCCCAAGGCGTGACAGGCGGGGAACAGATCGGCCTCGGGTTCGCGATGGACGAGGCTGTGCTCGAACTGCGCGGCGGCAATTGGCACAGCTCGCGTCAGCTCAGTCAGCGTCGCCGCGCGTACCAGCCGCCAGGCGGGGAAGTTGGAGAGACCGGCGTAGAGAATCTTGCCGGCGCGCGCGAGATCGTCGAGGCCGCGCACGATCTCTTCCATGGGCGTCAGGCCATCGGGATGATGCACCCAGTAGAGGTCGATCCGATCGGTCTTCAGGCGCCGCAGGCTCGCCTCGACCGAGGCGATCATGGCCTTGCGGCTGTTGCCCTTCACCAGCCGGTTGGCGTCCGGCGAGGCGCCATTGCTGAACTTGGTGGCGAGGACGAAATCCTCGCGCCGCCCCTCCAGCGCCTTGCCTAATATCTCTTCCGACTGGCCGAACTGATAGACGTCGGCCGTGTCGATGAAATTGCCGCCTGCCGCGGCGTAGGCGTCCAGAATGGCCACCGCCGTTTCAGGATCGGCGCCATACCCCCAGCCGGTGCCGAAATTGCCGGTGCCAAGCGCGAGTCTGGAAAGCTGAAGGCCGGTACGGCCGAACGTCATATGGTCCATCTGATATGTCCTTGTGGGCGGTGCTGGCGTTCAGGCGGCCAGGAAGGCCTTGGCCTTCCTCAGGAAGGCGTCGTGATGCTGGAAGATGCCGCCATGCCCGGCGTCGGCGAAAAGGACGAGTTCGGCATCGGAAATACGGCGTGCCAGATCGACCGAATTCTCGCTCGGCACCATGATGTCATGGTCGCCGTTCGCGACGAGGACGGGCGTGCGGACGCCATCCAGTGGCTGCGGCGCCTGGAGGCCCCAGGCCTTGATGGCCTTCAACTGGCGCAGGAAGGCCGTCAGCGAGACCGCCTTGTCACGATCCCCCGTCCGCTCCTTCAATCGCGCGAGAAACTCGAAGGCCGCTCGCTTGCCTGCCGCGCTCGACGTGAAGAAGAGATAGAATTTGGGATCGCGAAAGGTCAGCAGCCCTTTGATGATGAGTGGCCACGACACCGGACCGACCCGCTCGATCCCGGTCCCGCCCGCAGGCCCCGTGCCGGCGAGGATGGCGCGGCGGATGAGATCGGGGGCGTCAAACAGGATTTGCTGCGCGACGAAGCCACCGAGCGAGAAGCCAATCAGATCGACCGACGTCAGTCCCAGCGCGCGGATCGTGGCGATCGTGTCGTTGGCCATTTCTGCCACTGTGAGCGGCGCCCTGCCGCCCGAGCTGCCGATGCCGCGATAGTCGAGCGCATAGACCGGTCGATCGGCAGCCAGGCCCTCGACGATGGGAGGATCGAAATTGTCGAGGTTCGCGCCCCAGTGATTGAGCAGCACCACCGGCGCGCCGGTATCAGGCCCGAGACGGCGATAAGCGAAGCGCGTGCCGGCAGCCTCGACATGGCGGGTGGGTGCCGCCTTCCAGTCTGCGCTGCGAATATGGGTGGCCATGGCGAAATCCTTGTTTCCGAAAATCGCGTCACTTGAGCGTGACGACGACCTTGCCCTTGGCGCGACCAGTGTCGATGTAGGCGAGTGCGTCGTTCACCTGCGCGAAGGGGAAGGCACGATCGACCACCGGGCGGATCGTGCCGTCTTCGATCAGCCTGGTGATCCGCTCAAGCTGCCCTCCGTCGGCGTGCATGAAGAGAAAGGAATACTCGACGCCCGCGCGCTTCGCCTTGCGCCGGATGCCCGCGCTGAGCAGGCGCAGCACGAGCCGAAGCACCACGTTCAAGCCCTGGCTGCGTGCGAAAGCGGGATCGGGAGCGCCGGAGATCGAGATGAGCTTGCCGCCGGGCTTCAGCACCTTCAGCGATTTTTCCAGCGTCGTGGCATCGAGCGTGTGGAGGACGAGGTCGTAGCCCGACAGCTCTTCCTCGAAGTTCTGGCTGCGATAGTCGATGACGACATCAGCCCCGAGCTCCTTCACCATTGCGGCATTGGCGGCGCTCGCCGTCGTCGCGACGGTGGCGCCGAGATGCTTGGCGAGCTGGATGGCGAAGGTGCCGACACCGCCCGACCCGGCGTGGATCAGCACCTTCTGTCCCGGCTTGATCTGCGCGCGCTCGACCAGCGCCTGCCAGACAGTCAGCCCGATCAGCGGGATCGATGCGGCCTCGGCCATCGAGATATTGCCCGGCTTGAGCGCCAGATCGCTCTCGTTGACGACGATCCGTTCGGCAAAGGCGCCGATCCGCCCGTCACGGGGACGGGCATAGACGGCGTCGCCGACTTTGAAGCGCCGCACGTTTGCTCCGACGCTGATCACGGTGCCCGCCAGATCGTGCCCAAGCACGAGCGGCGTCTTGTAGGGTAGGACCAGCTTGAATGCACCGTCCCGGATCTTGGAATCGATCGGGTTGAGCCCTGCCGCCTCAACCTCGACCAGCACGTCGTCGGGACCGGGCACGGGCTCCTGCACGTCGCCCAGACGCAGCGCCTGTTTCTTGCCGTAGCGATCGAGGATGAAGGCCTTCATGATGCTGTTTCTCCAGATCAGGCGTCAGCCATGACGGCGGTGGGATAATCGATGTTTCGTTTGATGCTCAGGCGCCCGTGCGATACCGCTCGGCGGGACGTGCATTCCGGTAGTTCGGAAGCATGGCCTGACGCGCGGCCTCAAGCGCGTCCCACTGCCCGGCATCGGGAAGCGGCGGGATTGTCACAGCTTCGCGGCGGTCGAAGCCCACCAGCGCCGCATCGACCAGATCGCCCACCTCCATAACCCCGGTCATGGTATCGACCTCGGCGCCGACATGGTCCCAGATCTCTGTTCGCGTCGTGGCGGGAAGCACGGCCTGGACGTAGACGCCCTTTGGGCCGAGCTCGAGGCTGAGTCCCTGCGACAGGAACAGAACGAAGGCCTTGGTTGCGCCGTAGACGCTCATTCCGAATTCCGGCGCCAGGCCGACCACGGAGCCGATGTTGACGATCGCCCCTTCGCCGGTCTCTGCAAGTCGCGGAGCGATGGCGCTGGCAAGCCGCAGAGGTGCGGTCGTATTGAGCGCCACGAGGCGTGCCACATCATCGGTGCTCTGCTCGATGAAGCTGCCGCCAATGGCGGTTCCGGCGTTGTTGACGAGAACCCCGATACGGACATCGTCGCGCAGCCTGGTCTCCACCGCCGCAAGGTCTCCCGGTCGCGTAAGGTCGGCCTGGATGATGTCGATCGCCACGCCCGTCTCCTGACGCAGCCGATCCGCCAAGGCTTCCATGCGCGCGGTGTTACGGGCGACCAGCACCAGGTCATGCCCGCGGCGCGCGAAGCGCTCGGCATAGGCGGCGCCGATGCCGGTGGAGGCGCCGGTGATGAGAACTGACGGAATGACGGTCATAGGGTTGCTCTCTTTTGTGGTCGCATTTATATTCATGACGATCATCATGATTGATGCTAAATATGATGGCCATCATGTAAGTGTCAATGGTGCTCGCGGAGAATTTTGAAATGAAGGTCAGTCGAGAACAGATGGCGGAGAACCGTCGCCGGATCCTGGATGCGGCCAGCCGGCTGTTTCGCGACAAGGGGTTCGACGCGGTCGGCGTCGCGGAGGTGATGAAAGCCGCCGGTCTCACCCATGGCGGATTCTATGGCCACTTCAGCTCGAAGGACGATCTGATCGCGCAGACCCTTGCCCATGTCCTCACCGTGGACGCGGGCGGAGGGGGCGATTTTCGCTCGTATGTAGATGCTTATCTTTCAACCGGTCATCGCGACAACTGCGCCGGTGGTTGCCCGACCGCTGCCCTGGCTGCGGCCGTGCGCCATCAAACCCCGGCTGCACGCGCGGCCATGACCCAGGGGCTACGATCGCAACTTGACCGGATCGGCGAGGCGCTCCCGGAGTTGGATGTGGCGGACAGACGCCGCGTGGCGATCGGAAGCTTTGCGGCGATGGTGGGAGCTATGATCCTCGCCCGGGCGGTAGACGATTCCGCGCTCTCGGATGAGGTCCTGGAGCAGACGCGTGATTGGATCGATACCGGGATCAGTCTGGCATCTGCCAGCTAAGGGCTCTGTCCGGCGTCCGGATACGGCCGAGTGCCAGCCTTGGTGCTAGGTCCCTTCGACGATTTGCTGCACCATCTCAAAGAAGCTCCGGACCAGAGGCAGGCGGCGCCGCTCCGCCCGGCAGGCCACATATTCTCCGACGCTGAAATCAGCGCCGGTCAAGGTCAGCCGCTTCAGGTTGGAGTCAGGTCTGAATTCGGCTTCGAAGACGACGCCAATGCCGAAGCCGGCCGCGACAGCCTCTCGAACAGCCTCGCGCGATTGCACTTCGAGCAGGTTCATCGGTTTGACGGCAGCCATCGACAGCCTGTTCTCGATCACCTCCCTCGTGATGGATCCCCGTTCGCGCAAGACAATATCCTGACCTGCGAACGCCTCGATGGGGATGCTGTCGTGCCGAGCGAGTTCATGGTCGGCCGCGATGAACGCGATCAGATTGTCCGACCGCAGCTTGATGCTGTGGATGCGAGGATCGGAGTTCGGGCGCGCCGTGATCGCGACATCGGCGACGAAATCCATGATCTGATCGACGACCTCGGACGAGTTGCCGATGGTCAGCGAGAAGGTGAGCCCCGGGTAGTTCGCACGCATCTTCGCGAGGGCCGCCATGACATGCGTCGCGCTGTCAGCCGCAATCCGCAGATGGCCGCGCTGCAACGTTCGCGTGCCGGCCAGGAGAGCCTGCGCCTCGTCCTGGGCGGTGAACAACCGGGCGGTGATCACGAAAAGGCTCTGCCCGAGCGGGGTGAGCCTAACCTGCCTGCCCATCCGATCGAAAAGACGCACACCATACGCGTCCTCGAGCGCCTTCACCTGCGTGGAGAGCGTGGGCTGGCTGAGATTCTTGGCCTTCGCCGCGCTGGTAAAACTTCCCGCTTCGGCCACGGCATGAAACGCAGCGAGGCCGGAATAGCTGACGGCCATATCTATAGATCCTCTCTATATCAAACATGAAGAGGATGTATTGGACCTATGTCAAGAGCGTGTTCTAGCGTCGGCCATCCGCTGGAAAACGAGAGCGAGACCTGCAATGGCCCAAGCCCGACGCCCCGCCACCTCCGAAACCGGCGATCCGCTGCTTCTGACGCCGGGACCTTTGACGACCAGCCGCGCCATCAAGGAGGCCATGGTGCATGACTGGGGCTCGCGCGACGCGACCTTCGTCGGCATCAACAAGGCGGTTCTGGAAGAGCTGCCGAAGATCATCCATGGCGGCGAGGATTTCGTCACCGTGCCGATGCAGGGCTCCGGCACCTTCGCCGTCGAGGCGATGCTCACCACCTTCGTGCCACGCGACGGCAAGATCCTGGTCCTGATCAACGGGGCCTACGGCCAGCGCGCCAGGCGCATCCTGGAGATCGCCGGCCGCGCCGTCGCCATCCACGAGACCGCCGAGGACACCCCGCCCGATCTCACCGAGATCGACCGGATGCTGGTCACGGATACCGCCATCACCCACATCTTCACCGTCCATTGCGAGACGACCAGCGGCATCCGCAACCCGGTCGAGGCGATCGCCGCGCTCGCCAAGCGCCATGGCCGCCGCCTGCTGATCGACTCGATGAGCGCGTTCGGCGCCCTGCCGCTCGACAGCCGCGAGGTCTATTTCGACGCGGTCGCCGCCTCCTCGAACAAGTGCATCCAGGGCGTCCCCGGCCTCGGCTTCGTCATCGCCCGCAAGAGCGCGCTCGCAGAGACCAAGGGCAACGCCACCACGCTGGTGCTCGATCTTCATGACCAGAATGCCGGCTTCGAGCGCACCGGCCAGTACCGCTTCACCCCGCCGATCCATGTCATCGTCGCCTTCCACGCAGCCTTGCAGGAATTCTGGGCCGAGGGCGGCGTCGCGGGCCGCGGCGAGCGCTACGCCGAAAACGCCCGCATCCTGATCGAGGGCATGGAAGGGCTCGGTTTCCGCACCTTGCTGCCGGCGGCTCGTCAGGCGCCGATCATCGTCACCTTCCACATGCCGCAGGACAAGAATTTCGTCTTCCAGCGCTTCTACGACGCGCTGAAGGATGCCGGCTACGTCATCTACCCCGGCAAGCTGACGGTCGCGGACAGTTTCCGCATCGGCTGCATCGGGGCGCTGGGCGCACAGGACATGCGCGCCTTCGTCGCCACGGTGTCGGATGTCCTTGATGAGATGGGCGTCGGCTTGAAGTCGGCCGCTTGAGGAGGTGATGATGAACATGCATTCGAAAGTCGGGTCGGATGTCGTCGCGAACGGTCGGGGTTATGCCCGGCCGCAGCGCCCGACGGTTGTGATCTGCATGGACGGCTCGGAGCCGGCCTATATCGAGGCTGCCAGCGCCAAGGGCCTGACGCCGAACCTCGACCGGATCATGCGGACCGGCGCCAGCACATACGCCTATTCGGTGATCCCGAGCTTCACCAACCCCAACAACCTCTCGATCATCACCGGCCGCCCGCCGGCCTGGCACGGCATCGCCGGCAACTTCTTCTACGACCGCGAGGCCAAGGAAGAGGTGATGATGAACGATGCCCGCTTCCTGCGGGCGCCGACCATCCTGGCGGAGTTCCAGAAGGCCGGCTTCAAGGTCGCGATGGTCACCGCCAAGGACAAGTTGCGCACCCTGCTCGGCAAGGGCCTGGATTTCGCCTCGGGCAGTGCGATCGCCTTCTCCTCGGAAAAGGCCGACAAGGCCAACAAGGCTGAGAACGGTATCGAGAACGTGCTCGATTTCGTCGGCATGCCGGTGCCGTCGGTCTACTCGGCCGATCTCTCGGAGTTCGTCTTCGCTGCCGGCGTCAAGCTGCTGGAGACCTTCAAGCCCGACCTGATGTATCTCTCGACCACCGACTATGTGCAGCACAAGGCCGGCCCCGGTTCGGAGATGGCGGACTCGTTCTACGCCATGTTCGACGGTTACGTCGGCAAGCTCGATGCGCTCGGCTGCACGCTGGTCATCACCGCCGATCACGGCATGAACGACAAGCATCTCGCCAGTGGCGAGCCGGATGTCGTCTATCTCCAGAGCTTGATGGACGAGTGGTATGGCAAGGGCACGATGCGCGTGATCCTGCCGATCACCGACCCCTATGTCGTGCATCACGGCGCGCTCGGCTCCTTCGCCACGGTCTATCTGCCTGATGGCGCCAGCCAGGAGGAGGTCGCCGCCCGCATCTCCGGCCTCGACGGTATCGCGCTGGCTGTGACCTCGGCGGAAGCCTGCGAGCGCTTCGAACTGCCGGCCGACCGGATCGGGGATGTCGTGGTCGTCTCGACCCGCCAGAAGGTCATCGGCACCTCGCCGGACCGGCACGATCTCTCCGGCCTGACCGAGCCCTTGCGCTCGCATGGCGGCATCACCGAGCAGCGCGTGCCGATGATCGCCAACCGGCCGATCACGGTGCCGATGGGCCGCACGCTCCGCAATTTCGACGTCTTCGACGTCGCCCTGAACCTGGTGAACTGAGATGAACGCGACGGTGAAGCCGCCGGTGCGGCGCGAGGCGATGCGCATCGCCGGCAAGCTGGTCACGACCGACGACATGGTCGAGGTCAGGAACCCCTATGACGACAGCGTCGTCGGCCTGATCCCGGCCGCCCGGCCCGAGCATGTCCGCGAGGCCTTCGCCAAGGCCAAGGCCTTCAAGCCGACGCTCTCGCGCTACGAGCGCCAGCAGATCCTGCAGAAGACGGCCGAGCTGCTGCGTGACCGCAAGGAGCTCTTCGCGAAGCTGATCACGGCGGAAGCCGGCCTGTGCTGGAAGGACTCGCTCTATGAAGCCAGCCGCGCCTACGACGTCTGGTCCTTCGCGGCGCAGCTCACCATCAAGGACGATGGCGAGATGTTCTCCTGCGACATCTCGCCGAACGGCAAGGCGCGCAAGATCTTCACGACGCGCCAGCCGCTGCTCGGCGTGATCTCGGCAATCACCCCGTTCAACCACCCGCTCAACATGGTCAGCCACAAGCTGGCTCCGGCGATCGCGACCAATAACCGTCTCGTCCTGAAGCCGACGGAACTGACCCCGCTGACCGCGCTGGCACTCGCCGACGTGCTCTACGAAGCGGGCCTGCCGCCGGAGATGCTCTCGGTCGTCACCGGCAACCCCTCGACCATGGGCGATGCGATGATCACCGATCCGGACGCGGATCTGGTGACCTTCACCGGCTCGGTGCGCGTCGGCAAGCACATCGCCAATACCGCGGGCTACAAGCGCATCGTGCTGGAGCTCGGCGGCAACGATCCGCTGATCGTCATGGAGGATGCCGATCTCGACAAGGCTGCCGAACTCGCCGTCACCGGCGCGACCAAGAACTCGGGCCAGCGCTGCACGGCGGTGAAGCGCATCCTGGTGGTCGAGAGCGTCGCCGACGCCTTCGCCAAGCTCGTCGTCGAGAAGGCCAGGAAGCTGAAATGCGGCGACCCGATGGACCCCGCCACCGATGTCGGCTGCGTCATCAACGCCCGCTCGGCCGCGCTCTTCCAGGCCCGCGTCGACGACGCCGTCAGCAAGGGGGCCGAGGTGCTCTACGGCAAGCGGGCGGAAGGGGCGCTGTTCCACCCGACCGTGGTCGACAAGATCCCCTATACCTGCGAGCTCGTCCATGAGGAAACCTTCGGCCCGGTGATCCCGATCATCCGCGTGCCCGACGACATCGCGCAGGTGATCGCGATCTCGAACTCGACCGCCTATGGTCTCTCCTCCGGCATCTGCACCAACCGCTACGATTATATCCAGCGCTTTGTCGCCGATCTCGAGGTCGGCACCGTCAATCTCTGGGAAGTCCCGGGCTACCGGATCGAGATGTCCCCCTTCGGCGGCATCAAGGATTCCGGCCTCGGCTACAAGGAGGGCGTCGTCGAGGCCATGAAGTCCTTCACCAACGTCAAGACCTGGTCCATGCCCTGGACCGCGTGAACAAGAAAAGCCAGCGCAGGCGGAGCGATCCGCCTGCGTTTTTGCATATCAGGGGAAGAAAACGTCCGAAGAGCGTTCAAACTGATCATAAAGAGGGGATGAGATCATGAAGAACTGGCTAGCTTCCTGCGTCATCGGTGCCTTTGCGCTCGCACTTCCGGGGATCGCTCACGCGCAGAAGACCAAGGTGACGATCTACACCGCGCTGGAGAACGACCAGCTCGCGCCTTTCAAGTCGTCGATCGAGAAGGCGGTGCCCGAGGCCGAGGTCGTCTGGGTCCGCGACTCCACCGGCGTCATCACCGCCCGCTTCCTCGCCGAGAAGGACAATCCCCGCGCCGACATGGTGATGGGCCTGGCGGCGTCGAGCCTCCTGATGTTCGAGAAGGCCGGCTTGCTCGAAACCTACAAGCCGGCCGGCGCCGATGCCCTGAAGCCGGTCTTCCGCGATCCCAACAGTCCCTATACCTGGACCGGCATGGACGCCTATCTCGGCGTCGTCTGCTATAATACGGCCGAGGCCAAGGGCGTTCCGGTCCCGACCTCCTGGAAGGACCTGCTCAATCCGGCCTTCAAGGGCAAGATCGTGATGCCGCATCCGGCTTCGTCGGGCACCGGCTACCTGATGGTCGCCGGCTGGCTGCAGAGCATGGGCGAGGCCGAGGGCTGGAAGTTCATGGATGGTCTGCACGAGAATATCGGCGCCTACCTGCATTCGGGCTCGGCGCCTTGCGTCCAGGCGGCGCGCGGCGAGCGCACGATCGGGCTGGCGCTCGACATGCGCGGCGCCTCCGAGAAGAGCAAGGGCGCGCCGATCGAAGTGGTGATCCCGAAGGAAGGCGTGGGCTGGGAGATGGAAGCCAGCGCCATCGTCAAGGGCTCGAAGAACCTCGCGCTCGCCAAGAAGATCGCCGACTGGTCGACCACGAAGGACGCCAACGAGCTCTACTCCAAGACCTATGCGATCGTCGCCGCGCCCGGCGTCGAGAACAAGCCGGCGAACTACCCCGCCAATGCCGAGGCGGGGATGATCAAGAACGATCTCGGCTGGATGGCCGATAACCGCGAACGGGTGCTTGCCGAGTGGTCGAAGCGCTACGAGTCGAAGGCTGCGCCGAAGAACTGAGCCTCTGCCATGCCGCCGGCCGCGTGGGCGGCCGGCGGCATGATCCGTGCAAGACGCAAGAGAAGTCCCGCCGCTCTTCGCGGGACGGATCTCTGTCCGTTCAGATGAAGGCCGGCATGATGTCCAGCAATACGACACCCTTCCTCTCCATCCGCCAGGTCGCCAAGAATTTCGGCGCGTTCAAGGCGTTGCGCGACATCAACCTCGATATTCATCGCGGCGAATTCGTCTGCTTCCTCGGCCCGTCCGGCTGCGGCAAGACCACCTTGCTGCGGGCGGTCGCCGGCCTCGATCTCCAGGACAGCGGCACGATCCATATGGGTGGGCGCGATGTCTCGCATGCCAGCCCTTCCGAGCGCGATTTCGGCATCGTCTTCCAGTCCTATGCGCTCTTTCCCAATCTCACCGTCGCCGACAACGTGGGCTACGGGCTGGTCAACCGCCGCCGCTCCCGCGACGAGATCAGCAAGCGCGTGAGCGAGCTTCTCGCCCTCGTCGGCCTGCCGGAACAGGACAAGAAGTATCCGGTCCAGCTCTCGGGCGGCCAGCAGCAGCGCGTGGCATTGGCGCGGGCTCTCGCCACCTCGCCGGAACTGCTGCTGCTCGACGAGCCGCTTTCGGCGCTGGATGCCAAGGTGCGGGTGCGCCTGCGCGACGAGATGCGCTCGCTGCAGCAGCGGCTCGGCGTGACCACGATCATGGTGACGCATGACCAGGAGGAGGCCTTGGCGATGGCCGACCGGATCGTCGTGATGCGGGATGGCGCGGTCGAGCAGGTCGGCTCGCCCGAGGAGATCTACCGGCGCCCCGCGACGCCCTTCGTCGCCGATTTCGTCGGGCACATGACCTTCATGGACGCGATCGTCACCGGACCGGGCAAGGTCCGCGTCGACGAGCTCGATCTCATCGTCGCCAACGCAGCGCCCTTCGCGGTGGGCACGCCGGTGCGTCTGGCGATGCGGCCCGAGGAGGTCCGCACGCGCAGCATCGGCGAGGACACGCCCAACCGCTTCGAGGCGACGATCGGGGACCTCGCCTTCCTCGGCTCCTATTGCCGCGCGCATCTCCAGCCGACGAGCTCGCGCGCGACCAGCATCGCCGCCGATTTCTCGACCAATGCGATGCGCGATCTCGGCATTGTCCCGGGGCAGGTCCGCGCCGTCGCCTTTCCGCCCGAGGCGCTGCACGTCTTTGCCGGGGACGGACGATGAGCGATCTGGCACAGCCCCTGCCGATGACCGATACGCCCGTGAAAGTCGCGCCGCTGCGGATCAGCGAGCGCCATGTCGCCGGCGCGCTCATCCTGGCGCTCTGCGCGGTGCTGGTCCTGATCATCGCGCTGCCGCTCTGGGCGCTGCTGTCCAAGAGCCTGGAGGACACGCAAGGCAAGTTCGTCGGCCTCGCCAATTTCGTCAGCTACGCGACGACGCCCTCGCTGTTCTATTCGCTGCTCAACAGCCTGCTCGTCGCCGGCGTGACCACCGTGATCGTGGTGCCGCTCGCCTTCCTCTACGCCTATGCTTTGCGCCGGAGCTGCATCCCGGCCAAGGGCGCGTTCTATGCCGCCGCGATGGTTCCGGTCTTCGCGCCTTCGCTGCTGTCCGGCCTCGCGCTGATCTATCTTTTCGGCAATCAGGGCATCCTGAAATCCCTGATGATGGGCGCTTCGCTCTATGGCCCCATCGGCATCATCGCGGCCGAAGTGCTCTACTGCTTTCCGCACGCGATGCTGATCCTCGTCACGGCGCTGGCGCTCTCGGACGGGCGCCTGCGCGAGGCCGCGGATGCGATGGGCACCTCGCGCTGGCGCATTTTCCACACGATCACCCTGCCGGGCGCGCGCTATGGCGTGATCAGCGCGACCTTCGTCGTCTTCACGCTGGTCATTACCGATTTCGGCATACCCAAGGTCATCGGCGGGCAGTTCAGCGTGCTGGCGACCGATGCCTACCGGCAGGTCGTCGGCCAGCAGAATTTCCCGATGGGCGCCGTCGTCGGCATCATCCTGCTGGTGCCGGCCGTGCTCGCCTTCTTCGTCGACCGTGTCGTGCAGCGGCGCCAGAGCGCGATGCTGTCCGCCCGTGCCGTGCCTTACATCCCGCGCCCGGACCGGCGCCGGGATCTCGCGCTGCTCGGCTTCGTCGGCCTGATCGCGCTCGCCATCGTCGGCCCCTATGCGGTCGCCTTCTGGGGCTCCTTCGTCAAATACTGGCCCTATAACCTGTCGCTGACGCTGAGCAATTACGACTTCGCCCAGGTCGAGCCCGACGGCTGGGGCACCTATGCCAACTCGTTGATGCTGGCCTCGCTGACGGCGGTGATCGGCACGGCACTGATCTTCACCGGCGCCTATCTGATCGAGAAGGTGAAGCTCTTCCCGCGCCTGCGCGCCTTCGCCCAGTTCCTGGCGATGCTGCCGATGGCGGTGCCCGGCCTCGTGCTCGGCCTCGGCTATGTCTTCTTCTACAATGCCGGCTGGAACCCGCTCGGCTTCCTCTATGGGACGCTGACGATCCTGGTGATCAACACCGTCGCGCATTTCTACACGGTCGGACACATCACGGCGCTGACCAGCCTGAAGCAGCTCGACGGCGAGTTCGAGTCGGTCTCGGCTTCGCTCAAGGTGCCGTTCTGGTCGACCTTCCGGCGCGTCACCGCGCCGATCTGCCTGCCGGCGATCCTCGACATCGCCGTCTATGTCTTCGTCAACGCGCTGACCACGGTCTCCGCCGTGATCTTCCTCTATGGAGCAGACACCAAGCTCGCCTCGATCGCGATCGTGCATATGGACGAGGCCGGCGCCATGGCTTCCGCAGCGGGCATGGCGAGCATCATCATGGTCACCGCCATCGCGGTGAAGCTCGCTCATGTCGGCCTCGACCAACTGGTCTTCGGCCGCCTGCAGCAATGGCGCCAGCGCTAGGATGCCGAGCATGCGCCTGGGCGTGATCGCCGATGTCCATGGAAACCTGCTCGCGCTCGAAGCCGTGCTCGCGAGGCTCGATGAGATGTCCGTCGATCGCCTCATCAATCTCGGCGATTGCGCTTCCGGGCCGCTCTGGCCGGCCGAGTCCGTCGCGCTGCTGCGTTCGCGCGACATGAGCCACGTCCGGGGCAATCACGACCGGGCTCTCGGCGCGGCCTCGCCCGAGGGACTGGGGGCATCCGATGGCTATGCCTGGCGCGTGCTCGATCCGCAGGCGCGTGGCTGGCTGGCGGGTATGCCGGTCGAGGCCATGGTCGAAGGGGCGCTCTGCTTCCATGCAACCCCCGACCATGACGAAACCTACCTGATGGAAGAGGTGTATGATGGCCGTCTCGTGCCCTCGTCGATCGCGGCGATCGAACAGCGCCTCAAGGGACGGACGGCGCCGCTGATGCTCTGCGGGCACAGCCATCTGCCCCGCGCTGCGCGGCTGAGTTCCGGCGCGATCGTGCTCAATCCCGGCAGCGTCGGGAATCCGGCCTATCGCGACACGAACCCGACCCATGTTTCCGAAAGCGGCATGCCTCATGCCCGCTTTGCCGTCGTGACGCTCGGCGAGGAGATCGCGATCGAACATCACCTCGCGATCTACGATTGGGAGCGATCGGCCAAACGGGCAGAGGCGAATGGACGCGCCGACTGGGCGCACGCCTTGCGAACCGGGACAGCGCTTCCGTAGCACGGCGCGCTCAACCGCGCAGGGATCGTGCCAGCGCGAAGAAGGCCTGGATCGCCTTGCTGTTGCGGCGCTCGTGCAGGCAGATCAGCTTCTCGTGCATCTTGAGCGGCGGCCCGTCGAGCGGAATGCGGACGAGCCGCGGATCGTCCTCGCCGAACTCGGCCGCCGAGACGAAGCCGATCCCGCCGCCCGCCGCCACGATGGCGCGCACCGCCTCGCGGCCCTCGGCCTCGACCGCATGAACGAGCGTAACGCCCTGCTCCGCCGCACGCCGTTCCAGCAATTGCCGCGTGCGCGATCCGCGCTCGCGCATGACGAGCGGCCAGCTTGCCAGCTCTTGCAAGGAGAGCGTTGCACGGGCCGCCGCCGGATGCCCCTTCGCGGCAAAGGCGATGATCGGTGAGACGTTCAGCGGCAGCACCGCGAAGGGCCGTTCGTCGCCGAGCTCACCCAGAACGCCGATCTCGGCATCGTAGCCGATCAGCGTTTCGACGATGCTGCCGGTGTTGCCTTGCGCGATCGAGACCTGGATGCCGGGATGGCGCTCGCGGAAGGCGGTGAGCACATCGAGCACATGATGCACGGAATCCGCGACGATCCTGAGCGCGCCGGTCCGCAGCGAACGCTCCTCCTGCAACAGCTCCAGCGCCTCGCCCTCGGCACCGAACAGGCGATGCGTGACAGCCAGCAATCTTTGCCCTGCCGCTGTCAGCACGATCTGGCGATGACGGCGGCTGAACAGGGCGACGTCGTATTCCTCTTCCAGCTTGCGGACCTGATCCGAAATCGCGGGCTGGGTGAGGTTGAGCGCGAGCGCCGCTTTCGAGAAGCCGCCGGACAACGCGACCTGATGGAAGGCACGGAGCTGAACGTAGCGCATGGCGGGCGGAGCCTCGAAAAGCCGACGCGGAATGATATCGCTGAAATTTATACTTGGATATGAAATAGCGATTTTTCAGATTGATGGAACGAAGGCATTCTGAGCCTCGACAGCGCCCCCGCCGGCGCGAACCGAGGCCTTTACCATGCGCGCCGAAGCCGCCGTCATCGTCCATACCGAGGGCGAATCCAACACCTCCGCGGCGCGCGGCGACTGGTCCGCCGGGATCGGCGATGCCGGTACCCGCGAATTGCTCGCGCGCGATTCCGCAGCCTTCCTGCACCAGAGCCTGTCGAGCCCCTGCCTCACAGCCATCGCCAAGGCGGAAGGCATCTGGATCGAGGACACGATGGGCCGCCGCTACATGGATTTCCATGGCAATAGCGTGCACCATATCGGCTATGGCCATCCGCGCCTGAAGGAGGCGATCAAGGCACAGATCGACGAGCTCTGCTTTGCGCCGCGGCGCTTTACCTGCGAGCCGGCGGTCGAGCTTGCCGAGACTCTCGGGCGGCTGGCGCCGGGCGATCTCGGCAAGGTGCTCTTCACCACCGGCGGCTCCGACGCCATCGAGGTCGCGCTCAGGCTCGCTCGCGCCGCGACCGGCCGGTTCAAGACCCTGTCCTTCTGGGACGCCTTCCATGGCGCCGGCTTCGGCGCCTCCAGCGTCGGTGGCGAGGCGACCTTCCGCTCCGGTATCGCCGGCCCGCTCTTGCCGGGCGCCGAGCATGTCGCGCCCTGGGGCACCCGCAACTGCGCCTATGGCCACGACAATCTGGAAGATTCCGCGCGCGCCTGCGCCCGCATGATTTCCTATGTGCTGGCGCGGGAAGGCGATGTCGCGGCGGTCGTCGCCGAGCCGATGCGGGCGACGCCTTATCCGCCGGCGCCGGGCTTCTGGAAGAGCGTGCGCGAGGCCTGCGACCGGCACGGCACATTGCTGATCTTCGACGAGATCCCGACCGGTCTCGGCAAGACCGGGCGCTTCTTCGCCCATGAGCATGACGATGTGCAGCCCGACATGATCGTGCTCGGCAAGGCGCTGGGCGGCGGCATGCTGCCGATCGCAGCGGTGGTGGCGCGGCGCGATCTCGACGTCGCCGGCGGCTATGCGATCGGCCACTACACCCATGAGAAGAACCCGGTCACGACCCGCGCGGCGCTGACCACGATCAACATCATCCGCGAGGAGGGGCTGACCGAGCGCGCCGCCGAGCTCGGCGGCTATGCGATGCAGCGGCTACAGCACTTCGGCGCGAGCTGCGCGGCTGTGGGCGACGTGCGCGGCCGCGGCCTGCTCTTCGGGATCGAGCTCGTCTCGGACCGCGACGCCTGGACGCCGGACAATGCGCTGGCCGAGCGGGTCTATTACCGCTGCCTCGAAGCGGGCCTGAGCTTCAAGATCAGCCAGGGGAATGTGCTGACCCTGTCGCCGCCGATGGTGATCGCGCGGGCCGATCTCGAACGCGCGCTCGGCATCGTCGAGCAGGCGATCCTGGCCGGCTGAGGAGGCGGTGATGAAGGTTGTCCGCACCGACCGGGAACTGGAATGCCCGGAGATCGACGCAGGGCTTCGTGCCCGCGGCGTCGATCTCGTCACCTTGCCGGACGGGATCTCCGAGGAGGCGCTGATGTGGGAGGTCGCGGACGCCGACCTGCTATTGATGTGCTACACGCCGGTCACCGCGCGGGTGATCGCGGCGGCGCCCAAGCTCAAGGGCATCGTCAAATACGGCGTCGGCATCGACGCGATCGACATCCCCGCCGCGATCGCGCGCGGCATCCCCGTGGTCAACGTGCCCGAATATGCCGAGGAGACGGTCGCCGAGGGCGCCTTCTCCCTGATGATCGCGCTGGCGAAGCGCCTGCCGGAGATCGGCCGCGCCGTCCAAAGCGAGGGTTGGGTCTGGCCGGCCGAGCGATGGCTCGGCCGTGACATCGCCGGCGCGACGCTGGGCTTGGTCGGCACCGGCAAGATCGGGCGCAGCATGGCGCGGATGGCGGGGCAGGGCTTCCGTGCGCGCGTCCTCGGCTACGATCCGCATGTCGATGCGCAGACCATGGCTGCCGCCGGAATCGAGAAGGTCGACGACCTCCACGCGATGCTCAGGCAATGCGATCTGGTCTCGCTGCATAGCGTCCTGAACGACGCCACCCGCCACATTATCGGCCGAGACGAGCTTGCTTGCCTCAAGCCCGATGCGATCCTCGTCAACGTCTCGCGCGGCGCGCTGATCGACGAGGCGGCGCTGGTCGAGGCGGTGCTGGCGGGCAAGCTCGGCGGCGTCGGGCTCGACGTCTACAGCCAGGAGCCGCTCGCCCGTTCCGGCCATCCGCTCCGCCCGCTCTTCGGCCGCGACGACGTCATCCTGTTCCCGCACCTGACCTTCTTCACGGTCGAGGCGATGCGGCGGCTATCGGACGACACGCTGGCGCGCTGCTTCGAGGTCCTCGACGGCAGGCCAGTCCAGATCCGCTCGCGTGACCCGCGCCTGCGGGCGCAGACGCGGAACGTCGCCTTCGCGTGAGCGGTTCCAGAGCAGGCCGAGCAATCTCAAAGCCGCGCCGTCATCCCGGGCTTGCCCCGGGATCCATCGAAGAGCGCAGAGCCTTGCGATGGATCCCGGATCGGCGCTGCTGCGCAGCTTGTCCGGGATGACGGTGTGGTTCCGAGGAGAAGGCGTCGGTCTTAGCGGAAGATCACCGTGCGGCGGCCGGCCAGCATCACCCGGCGCTCGATATGGAGCCTGAGCGCCCGCGCCAGCACGACCGCCTCGATATCGCGCCCGGCACTGACCAGATCGTCCGGCGTCAGCGAGTGGTCGGCGCGGCCAACGTCCTGGTCGATGATCGGGCCTTCGTCGAGATCGGAGGTCACATAATGCGCGGTGGCTCCGATCAGCTTCACGCCGCGATCATAGGCCTGATGGTAGGGCTTCGCGCCCTTGAAGCTCGGCAGGAACGAGTGGTGGATGTTGATCGCCCGCCCGTCGAGCGCGCGGCAGAGGTCGTTCGAGAGCACCTGCATGTAGCGGGCGAGCACGACTAGCGAGGAGTTCGTCTCCGCGACGATCTCGAGCAGGCGCGCCTCCTGCTCCGCCTTGGTCGCGGGCGTGACCGGCAGGTAGTGGAAGGGGATGCCGTAGCTCTTGGCCAGCGCTTCGAAATCGCGGTGATTGGAGACGATCGCCGGGATTTCGATGTTGAGATTGCCGGTCGCCTGCCGGAATAGCAGGTCGTTCAGGCAATGGCCGAAACGCGAGACCATCAGCAGGATTCGCGCCGGGGCGGCGGCATCGATCGCGTCCCAATCCATCCGGAAGGTGCCGGCGATGCCGTCGAACTCGCGCTTGAATGTGCCTTCGTCGAAGCGATCACCCGCCGCAAAGGCGACACGCATGAAGAAGCGGGCGTCGCGCGGATCACTGAACTGCGCGCTCTCCAGGATGTTGCAACCGTGCCGGTAAAGGACTCCACTGACCGCATGCACGATGCCGGGCCGGTCCTCGCAGGAAAGGGTCAGGATGCGGGCGGGCTTCTGCACGGCGATGTCGCGGGGAATGCTGAGCGAGAGCGGCGCAAGGTCGGTCATGGCCGCGCGCCTCACGCCGGCTTGCGATCGAGAGGCGCCGCGAGGCTGGCCGTGACGGCGACGGCCGTCCCTGCCAGATCGATCGTCCATTTGCGGGCATCGAGCCAGGCTTGATCGATCGCTTCGTGGCTTTCGGCCCAGCCGAGCGCGACGATTCCATCGACAGTCGCACCGAAGGCCGCCGAGGTGATCTCGCCGACGGGCTTGCCGTCGGCCAGGATCGCCTCGCCGCCCCAAGCCATCTGGCCGGTCGGACGTGGGCCGATGAGCGCGACGAGCCTTTTGGTGCGTGGCGCGGCCTTGGCGGCGACAAGGGCTTCGCGCCCCATGAATTCGCCCTTGTTCAGATTCACGGCGAAGCCGAGACCGGCCTCGTAGGGATTGATATCGGGCGTCAGCTCGCGTCCCCAGGCGCGAAAACCTTTCTCGATGCGCAGTGAATCGACGGCGTAGTAGCCGACATCCATGAGGCCGAGATCGGCCCCGGCCTTGTGGAGCGCGTCATAGATCGCTGGCGTGAACTCGACGGGAACGTACAGCTCGAAGCCCTCACCGAGATAGGAACGGCGGCACGCCCAGTTCGTGGCATAACCGATCGTGATCTTGCGGATGGCATTGGCCGGGAAATCGGCAAGGTCGAAGGAGGTCGGCGAGAGGCGGGCCAGGATCTCGGTGACCTTCGGCCCGGCAAGCGAGAGCACGGCATAGGCCGAGGTTACGTCCGTCAGCGTCGCGCCCTCCGGGAGCTGGCGCCTGATCCAATGCGCGTCGCGCGTCGCCTGGGCGGTACCGGTCAGCAGAAGATAGGTGTCCGGCGCAATCCGGGCCGCCGTCAGGTCGCTCTCGAAAGTGCCGCGCGCGTTCAGGAGAGCGGTGTAGACCGAGGTGCCCACGGGCACGGCAACGTCGTTGGCGGCCAGACGCTGCAGCGCAGCCTCGGCCTTTGGCCCCTGCAGCAGGAACTTGGCGAAGCTCGACATGTCGACGAGCCCGGCGGCCTCGCGGCAGGCCCGGTGCTCGGCCGCGACCGTCTCGAACCAGTTCTGCGGCCCGAAGGAATAGCCGATCGTGCGCTCATCCTCGCTGCGGGCAAAGTAGTTGGCGCGCTCCCAGCCCATCTTCGAGCCGAAGACGGCGCCCTTGGCCGCCAGGCGATCGTAAAGCGGCGAGCGGCGGAAGGGCCTTGCGGTATCGAGCTCGCGGTTCGGCCAGGGCATGGTGTAGTGAAGGCCGAGCGTCTCCTTGATACGGTCCTTCAGCCAGGCCGGGTTGTTGTTGAAATCCGCGAAGCGGCGAATGTCGACCGGCCAGAGATCGCTGGTCGCCTCGCCCTCGACGATCCATTCCGCGAGCGCCCGGCCGGCGCCTCCGGCGGAAGCGATGCCCATCGAGTTGAAGCCGGCCCCGACATAGACGCCGGCCACTTCCGGCGCCTCGCCGAGCAGAAAGTTGTTGTCGGGCGTGAAGCTCTCGGGACCGTTGAGGAAGGTCTTGATCTCGGCTGTCTCCAGCGCCGGCACGCGCTCCAGCGCGTTCTCCATCAGGATGCCGAACTGGTCCCAATCGTCGGGCAGGAGCTGGAATTCGAACGGGTGGGGGATGCCGTCCATGCCCCAGGGCTTCGCGTCCGGCTCGAACCCGCCCATCACGAGCCCGCCGACCTCCTCCTTGAAGTAGATATAGCCGTCGGGATCGCGCATCACCGGCAGGTCCGGCGAGACGCCCGCGATCTTGCCGGTGACGATGTACATGTGCTCGGCCGAATGCAGCGGCACCGAGACGCCGCACATCTGGCCGATGGCACGCGACCATTGCCCGGCGCAGATGACGAGAACCTCGCACTCGACCCGGCCCTGGTTGGTCTGCACCGCCTTGACCCGGCCCTTCTCGGTCTCGATGCCAGTAACGCGGATGCCCTCGCGCACGGTCGCGCCGCCGCTGCGGGCGCCGCGTGCCAGCGCCTGCGTGATGTCGGAGGGGTTCGCCTTGCCGTCGCCGGGAAGCCAAACCCCGCCAAGCAGATCGTCGGTGCGCATCACCGGCCATTTGTCACCGGCCTCCTGCGGGCTGAGCTCCTCGATCTCGACGCCCTGTGCCCGCGCCGCCGAGATCGTCCGGCGCAACTGCGTCATGCGCTCCGGCGTCCGGGCGACGGAAACCGAACCGCAGCGTTTCCACCCGGTTGCCAGCCCGGTTTCGTTCTCCAGCGAGGCGTAGAGCTCCGTCGAATAGCGGATCAGGCGCGTCATGCTGGACTGGCTGCGGAGCTGCCCGACGAGGCCCGCCGCATGCCAGGTCGTGCCCGAGGAGAGGCGCCCCTGCTCAAGCAGCAGCACGTCGCGCCAGCCGAGCTTCGTCAGGTGGTAGGCGACCGAGCAGCCGATGATACCGCCGCCGACAATGACGACGCGAGATTGGGAAGGAATGGACATGAGCGCCTCCGCGATGAAGGCAGCCTATAGTGTCAAAACACAAAAAACAACAAAAACCACAAAATCGGTCAAATTAACCGGCGAGTACGCGAACCCTGTTTTCGGCGAGTTTTGCACCGATCGTCTCTGGCGGAAGCCGGTCGACCAGCAATGCAGCGCAACGCTCCTCGCCCTCGATCCGACTGGGCAAAACCAGCCCGAACTTGCTGCTGTCGGCCATGAGAAAGCCCTGCTCCGCTGCGTGCAGAAGCGCACCCCGGATCGCCGCTCCGGCGCGGTTGTAGTCGGTGAGCCGACCTTCCACGTCGACCCCTCCGACGCTGACAAAGGAAAGGTCGGCCGAGAGGCGCGCAATCGCCCGCAGGGCCTCGGAACCTGAGGTCGCGTCCTCATTGCGGTCGAACTCGCCGCCGATCAGAAAGACCCGGGCATCCGGCAAGCGGCTGACCAACCGGGCGTTTTCCAGGGACGTCGTGTGGACCACCAGCCTCTTGCGGTCCGATCTGGCCAGCGCGCGGGCTACGGCTTCGGTCGTCGTGCCGGAATCGAGCAGGATCGTCATGCCGTCGCCGAGCATCGAGGCCGCCAGGCTGGCGATCCGTTCCTTGCCCTCGCGATTCACGGACCGGCGGCTCGCGAACGATGCTTCCGAGCGCTCGTTGCGAATGGCTCCGCCATGAACGATCGACAGCCGTCCATCTGCGGACAAGACCTTGAGGTCGCGCCGGATGGTTTCGCGCGAAACCTCAAGCGATCGGGCAAGCTCCTCGACAGTGACGGATTCCAGCCGATCGAGGTCGTCCAGGATGGCGCGATGCCGTCGCGCTGCGATATCGCGTGTCATGCAAACGAGACCAAAAGTCCGATCCAGCGGATGAATTCAATCGGCATATGCCCGCGACGGGCGCTTGGCAATCGAGCTCGCTTGGCCACTGGCGCAGCGGGAACAAGCCTCTTCTGGCAGGATCAGGAGCCACATTCGCCATCGACCTTCGGTGTCCCGCCTGTGCGACAGGACGATCGCACAGACCGCGGCGCCGTTCGGAGTGTCGGCCGCCCGAAGCATTCGTCTGCTCCGCTCCTGCTTCCCGCGAGTGTTTCCAGATATGTGAAGCTATTCTCTTCGCGGCTGTGCGCGGTCCAAGCCGCATATTCGCTCGTCAGCGGCCGCTGCATGGGGATCGGCGGGTTCGGTTGCTCGAACGGGATTGGGCGACTGGCGCGGCACGCAAGCCGGAGTTTGCATCGCGGCCCGTTCGCAAACTGTCCGGTGAGATCAACGTCGACCGTTCAGTCGCGGAATCGAACCTAAGATGGCTGCGGGGTCGTTGGTGGCCAGTCCAAACGATCGATGCTATTGGAGGCGGTCTTTGCAGCTTGATCCAATTCGATGCAGCTGAACCCGCTTCTTCACGCTGAGCTTGTCACAGGTCGAAGGCAGTCAGCTCTCATCGATCTTTGGTCGACGACGGGCTTTGCTGCGGCCGTGAGCGAGGTGACCGGGCCACATCTCTACGAGTTTGGCGAACTGCCTGTCCCAACGGTCGCGATCACACTCTACGACGTCCGCCGCCACGTGTTGATCGAAGATGGCCGGATCCGGCGCGACGGGCCCGTTCATGCGGGGCGTTTTCGCATCGGGCAGCCGGGGCGCAGTGTCGTCGTGGATGCGGTGCCCGAGGTCGGATCTGGAAAACTGCTTCTGCTCTACCTTGGCAAAGCGCTGCTCAAGGAGGTCGGTGCCGCGCGCGGATCAGCCGCCCCGATCGCTCTGATGGACATGGCTTGGGATATCGAAGATCCGCTGCTGAAAATGTCGGCCCAGCGGCTCGTCGAAGCGAGCGACAGCGGCCAGCGGCCCAATGCGCTCTTGGCAGAGCAGATCGCCTACACGCTCGCGCTGCACCTGTCGGACCGCTACGCAGCTCCTGGCTCGCCGAAATCCGATCGTCTCCCGAGCCTGGACGAGACAATGTGCGCCCGCGTTGCAGAGTTCGTACAAGCCAACGCCAGCGCTCCGGTCACCTTGGCTGAGATGGCGCAAGTGGCTGGCATGACCCCTTCCAGCTTCATCCGAAGTTTCAAGCGCTCCACCGGCCTGACACCGCACCGTTTCGTGGTGGAACAACGCGTGCTCGCCGCCCGGCGACTGCTCGCGACCTCCAATCTGCCGATCGTCGAGATCGCCCTCGCGGTTGGCTTCTCCTCGCAGTCGCATTTCGGCGTCGCTTTTCGAGCCATAACGGGCGAGAGTCCAGCGCGCTATCGCCGCCTGCAGCGCGGGCACGGATAATTTTTCGACAAAACGGCGGACGTTGGTGTGCCGCTGGAGAATTTTCCGGCAGACGTCTCCCAACGTTTTGGAAGACCTCTCCTTCGAGCTGATCGCCCATGGAAGGCGAATGCAAGGGAGGTTACGAATGCCGACATCTTCAAGCACGATCACGCCGGTCGAGGATACCAGCCTGACCGGCTTCTACAGGGACATGACCGTTCCCGAGAAGCGCACCTTCTGGGCCTGCGCGACGGGCTGGGCGCTCGACGGCATGGACTTCATGATCTATCCGCTGGTGATCGGCACGATCATTATGCTCTGGCAGGTCGATGCCGGCACCGCGGGTCTTGCCGGGACGGTAACCTTGCTTGCCTCAGCGCTCGGCGGCTGGGGGGCCGGCTATCTCGCCGACCGCATCGGCCGGGTCCGTACCCTGCAGCTGACGATCATCTGGTTCTCGTTCTTTTCGCTGCTCTGTGCGTTCGCGCAGAATTTCGAGCAGCTCCTCATCTACCGCGCCTTGCTGGGCCTCGGCTTTGGTGGCGAATGGGCCGCGGGTGCGGTGCTGATGGGCGAGACGATTCGCGCGCAATACCGGGGCCGGGCCGTCGGCTCGGTCCAGTCAGGTTGGGCCGTCGGCTGGGGGCTCGCCGTGCTGGCGCAGGCCGCGCTGTTCTCCCTGCTGCCGGCCGAGCAGGCCTGGCGCTGGATGTTCGCGATGGGAGCGCTGCCGGCGCTGCTGGTCCTCTATCTGCGCGCCTATGTGAAGGAGCCGGAGGTCTCGGTCGAGGCTCGCGCCAAGCTGGCCATCTCCGGCGATCGCCCGTCGATCCTCGAGATTTTCCAGGGCCCGATCCTGAAGACGACCATCCTCGCCTCGCTCGTCACCACCGGTTGCCAGGGCGGCTACTACGCCATCACCTTCTGGGTGCCGCGTTTCCTGACGACCGAACGGAAACTCTCCATCGTGAGCTCGACCGGCTATCTCTCGGCGCTCATCATCGGCTCCTTCATAGGCTACCTCGTCGGCGCGTGGTTCGCGGACAAATACGGCCGCCGCAGCCTGTTCCTGACCTTTTCGCTGGGGGCTATGGTGGTCGTCCTCGCCTATACGCAGCTCCCACTCTCGAACGAGCTGCTCTGGGTTCTCGGCTTCCCGCTCGGCTTCTTCGCCTCCGGCTATTTCTCCGGCATGGGCGCCTTCCTGACGGAACTCTATCCGACCAGGCTGCGCGGCTCCGGCCAGGGCTTCTGCTACAACTTCGGGCGCGGTGTCGGCGCGCTCTTCCCCTTCCTCGTCGGCTATCTGTCGCAGATCACGACTCTCGCCAACGCGATCTG
Organism: Allobosea spartocytisi; assembly: GCF_014764685.1. Classification (NCBI taxonomy): domain Bacteria; kingdom Pseudomonadati; phylum Pseudomonadota; class Alphaproteobacteria; order Hyphomicrobiales; family Alloboseaceae; genus Allobosea; species Allobosea spartocytisi. Next base: position 56,967 of record NZ_JACXWY010000008.1, on the reverse strand, counting down.
CCTCTTTGCTCTGTTCGCCTATGTGCTGTTTTTCTTGGCGGCCTATGGGCTGCCGGAAACGCGCGGCAAGGTGCTGCACGCCGATGGTTGAGATGAATTCTGCAATCGAGCCGGCGCCAGCTTGCCCGGGGCCCGATCCCCATCCGCACCGGCCGACGCGCTTTGTGGTGCCGCAAGGCGCAGTCGATACCCACGCCCATGTCATCGGGCAGCCTCCGGCTCACCCTTTCGTGTCCGACCGCAGCTACACGCCGGGACCAGCCACACCGGAAAGCTACCTCGCTATGCTGGACGCGACCGGCATGACCTATGGCGTCCTCGTCCAGGTCAGCGTGCATGGCATGGACAACAGCCTGATGGTCGAGACCCTGAGGGCGAACCGCGAGCGACTCCGTGGCATCGCCGTCATTCCGCTCGGCCTGCCCGACCGGGAGCTGGCGGCGCTTAAGGAGGCTGGCGTTGTCGGCCTGCGCCTCAACATCCTCTATGGCGGCGGCATCGGCTTCGACCGGCTGGACGACTATGCCGCGCTGGCCAGGGAGTTGGGCTGGCATCTGCAGTTCCTGATCGATGCCAGGGACCTGCCACCGCTGGGGCCGAAGCTCGCCCGGCTGCCCGTCCCCTTCGTCGTCGATCACTGGGGACATTTTCCGGTCTCGCGCGGTATCGCCGATCACGGCTTCCGGACGCTTCTCTCGCTCGTGCGCGACGGGGCCTGGGTCAAGCTTTCGGGTGCTTACCGCAACACGGTTGAGGGGCCGCCCTACGCCGACACGATCCCTTTCGCCCGCATGCTTCACGAGGCTGCACCCGAACGCTGCGTCTGGGGTTCCGACTGGCCGCACGTCGCGCACTGGCAGCATATGATGAATGTCGGCGACCTGCTCGACCTCCTCGCCGACTGGGTGCCCGATCCGGCCGGCCGTGACCGCGTCCTCACCGAAAACGCGCACCGCCTCTATGGCTTCGGGCAGCAAGGCTCATGACAGATTCCACCAGCACATACGACGCGCTCCTGGCGGCGCTGCACTCTGTCCTGGGTGACGCCGGTCTCGTCCTGACCGGTGAAGCCATGTCGCCTTACTGCGTGGACTGGCGTGGCGAGTTCGGTGCGCCTGCCCTCGCCGTGGCCCGGCCAAAGACCGTCGATCAAGTCTCTGCCGTGGTGCGGGTCTGCGCCGAACGGAACATCGCGATCGTGCCGCAAGGCGGCAATACCAGCCTCGCTGGCGGCGCGGTTCCGATTGCCGGACGCGCCCAGATCGTGCTCAGCCTGTCGCGGATGAAGGCGATCCGCGCCATCGACCCTGTCGGCATGACCATGACGGCCGAGGCCGGGGTCGTGCTCGAAACCGTGCAGGAGGCGGCGCGGGAGCATGAGCTGCTCTTCCCCATCAGCTTCGCGGCGCAGGGCTCCAGCCAGATCGGCGGCATCATCTCGACGAATGCCGGCGGCATCAATGTGCTGCGCTATGGGATGACGCGCCAGCGCGTGCTTGGGCTGGAAGCGGTCCTTGCCGATGGCTCGATCGTCGAGGGCCTGCGCCATTTGCACAAGGATAATGCCGGATACGACTGGAAGCAGCTCCTGATCGGAGCCGAGGGCACACTCGGGATCGTCACCGCGGCGAGCCTGCGCCTGGCACCTCGGCCGAAACATAAGATCACCGCGTTTCTCGCCGTGCCCGATCCAGAATCTGCGCTGGCCTTGCTCAGACATGCCACCGCCCAGCTCGGCGACGCGATCGCTGCTTTCGAACTGATCTCGCCGTCCGCGCTGGCTCTGGTGAAACAGCATTTCGGGTTGAAGCCGCCGATGGAGATGCAATCCTGGGCGGTGTTGATTGAGGCAGCGGCGAGCCTGTCAGGTTTGCGCGACGCGATGGAAGCGGCTTTGACGATGGCGCTGGAGGCTGGGGACGCCAGCGACGGCGTGATTGCCGAGACGGAGGCGCAGGCCGCGGCCCTGTGGGCCCTGCGAGAGCATGTAACCGAGGCCGAGCTGAAATCCGGACGCAGCGTGAAGCATGACGTATCCGTGCCGATCAACCGCATCCCCGATTTCATTCGCGATGCCACGAGCGCCCTGCACAATGCCTTCGACGGGCTACAGCTCGTCGTGTTCGGCCATGTCGGGGACGGGAACGTCCATTTCAACGTGCTTGGCGCTGCAGTCGAAGCCAAGGCGGCCATCAACCGTGTCGTCCATGACGTCGTGGCCGGACATCAGGGCAGCATTTCCGCCGAACACGGAATTGGCAGCTACCGGGTTTCCGAACTGGCGCATTACAAGCAACCGAGCCAGCTCACATTGATGCGGACGTTGAAGCGCGCGCTAGATCCCAGCAACATCTTCAATCCCGGAAAAGTCCTCAATGACGGAAGGTCGTTTTCCGAGAAGTGATGCTTGCCGTCGACCTCGATGACGATGCGCCGACGGCTGGGAAGGAGATTACCGGGCCGTGAGGCGAGCTGGCCTCACCGCAACTTCGCAATCTCCTCATCCGTCACGATCGGCTGCCGCCCGCCCCAGCGAGCCCGCATCCAGTTCGTCAGGTCGGCGAGCGCCTTGTCATCGAGCAGCTCGGTGAAGGCCGGCATCGCCTCCATGCGCTCCAGCCCAGGAAAGCGCTGGGCGGGAATGCCATGGAGCACGGCGCTGACGAAGTTCCGCGGGCTCGCGAGCCGCAGCGAGGCGTTGGTCGACAGCGGGACTGCGACATGCGGGATGCCCTGGCCGTCGGCGCCGTGGCAACCAGCGCAAAGGTTGAGATAGGTGCCGCGCCCCGCCGCAGCGACGGGTGCCGGAACCTCCACGGGCGCGGGAGCCGGCGGCGGAACCGGCGTTGCGGGCAAAGCGTCGAGGTCGAAGAGATAGGCGGCCATCGCCTGGAGATCGCCCTCGCTCATGTACTGCGTGGAGAAATGGACGACCTCGAACATCTGGTGCGTCATCGAGCCCTGTGCCGACAGGCCCGACTTCATGAAACGGGCGAGCGTCAACGGGTCGAACCCCATCCGCGCGAGGCCTTCCTTCGTGATGTCAGGCGCCTCGACCCCTTCGATCACGGCGCCCTTCAGATAGGCGCCGGATTCCATCCCCTGGAGCAGGTTGCGCGGCGTGTGGCATTCACCGCAATGACCCAGCGCATCGACGACGTAGCGGCCGCGGTTCCAGGCTTCGGATCGCGCGGCGTTCGCGGCGAAGCCCTCTCGCCGCAGGTTGAAGAGGTTCCAGAAGGTGAGGGACTGGCGGATGTTGAACGGGAAGGAGAGCTCATTCTCCCGGCTCGGCACCCGCATCGGCTCGCGGGTCATCAGATAGGCGTAGACGGCGTCGACGTCCTCCTCGCTCATCTCGCGATAGGAGGCATAGGGCATGGCCGGGTAGAGGTGCCGCCCGCCCTTGCCGACGCCGTCCCTGACCGAGCGATGGAACTCCGCCCGGGTCCAGGCGCCGATGCCGAATTCCTTGTCCGGCGAGATGTTGGTGGCGTAGAGCGTGCCGAAAGGCGTCTCGAAGGGCAGCCCGCCCGCCCAGGCGGCGCCGTCCTTGGCGGTATGGCAGGCATAGCAGTCGGCGGCGACCGCGACATAGGCGCCGCGCTCGGCGAGCCGCTTCATCTCGTCGGCGCCGAGAGGGCGCTCGACGGCCTTGGAGACCACGCTGGTCTCGAGCGCGCCGAAGAACACGCTGCCGGCGACGGCAGCCCCGGCGAGGATCACGGCTGCGGCGGCGAGCAGGAGAGTCCGTTTCTTCATCGCCGGCCCCGTCACCCGCTGACCAGGCCGGGCGTGGCGAGGATGAGGTCGCGTACGGCCGTATGGTAGCGCACATAGCCGGTACACCGGCAGATGTGCTTGTCGAGCGCTTCGGTCACGACCTGTTCCAGTTCCGCACGGGCGACCGGCTTGCGCTTCAGCCGGTCGATCAGGACGGTCGCGCCCGTGACGAAGCCCGGCGTGCAATAGCCGCACTGGAAGGCGAAGTGCTCGATGAAGGCCTGCTGGACCGGCGACAGGACGATCTCGCCCTTCGCGTCATGCCTGGCGTGCCCCTCGACGGTCACGACCGTCCTGCCGGCGAACCAGTGCGCGCCGGTGATACAGGTGCGCATCTCCCTGAGCGCGCCGCCCTCGCCTTCGACGATGACGGTGCAGGCGTGGCAGATACCTTGGCCGCAGCCCATGCGGGAGCCGGTGAGGTTCAGGTACTCGTGCAGGAAGTCCTGCATCATCAGCCCTTCCGGCACGTCGACGGGGCCGACCGGCCTGCCGTTGACGGTGAGGGCGAGCGGTTTCGTCTCGGTCGTCATGACAGGGCCTCCCGGATCTTCTCGGGCGTGATCGGCAGGTCGTGGAAGCGCTTGCCGATCGCATGCGTGACGGCATTGGCGATGGCCGGCACCACGGCGATCATCACCACCTCGGCGATGCCCTTCGGCGGGTCGCTGTCGGAAAGCGGGGGCAGCACCTCCGCCGTCTGCGACCAGAGGGCGACGTCCTTCGCGCGTGGCAGCTCGTAGCGGTTCCAGTTCCAGGTACCGTCGCCGGGACCGTCCTCGTAGAGCGGCAGATACTCCTTGAGGGCGTGCCCGATGCCCATGGCGATGCCGCCCTGGATCTGGCCGGAGACCAGCTCGGGCACGACCTGCCGGCCGCATTCGAGGATGGAGTGGTGGGAAAGCAGGGTGACGGTGCCGCTGCCGATATCGACCGAGACTTCGGCGAGGGTCGCCATCGGCGCGTAATAGGTGACGCCGGCATTGTTGCGTTGGGCAGGCGGATAGGACACTGCGGCCCGCTCGATGAAATGCCAGCCACCCGTCGTCATCGACCGCTTGTGCTCCTCCGGCGCCCCTTCGCCGTAGCGCAGGGCGAGCGCATCGATCGACAGCCGCAGGCGGCCGCGCTCGGGCACGTCGAACTCGGCTTCCGTCCATTGCCAGCGGTTGAAGGTATGAACCGTCACGCCGGTCGGCAGGCCGAGGCGATGCGCTTCCGCCGCCACCGCCTCGAAGGCGAGCGGGGGCATACCGCCTGCGTTGATCATGCCGCCCCCGAGCCGCAGATCCTCGCGGCGCACGTCGTAGGGCGCGAGCGCGCCGCCGCCGGTCCCGCGTGACCAGAGCGACCTGGCCGCCGGCCAGAGCGCGAGGTCGACCAGGATTCGGGCCGCCTCGCGCGTCGCATGGCCGAGATAGTAAACGCTGTTGGTCGCGCTCATCGGCGAGGTGATGCGGGGTGTCCAGCGCGGGTTCTGCTTGCGCCGGTCTTCCTCGTCCTGGCTCAGCGTATAGGGCTCGTCCGTCGTCTCGAGCGGCATCTGCGGCCAGCGCACGACGCCGTACTCGGTCTCGTCCGGCACGCGTCCCAGAATCTCGCCGACCATGATCGCCTGCGAGGTCGTGACGCCGGGCCCCATCTCGTGGGCGACGTGGCGGAAGCTGATCCGGCCGCGCGGGTCGAATTCGAGCGAGGCGAGCGCGGCTTCCGCGCCGGTGCCGTAGTCCTTCTGCACATGGCCATAGCCGACACCGTATTTCTTGCCCGGATTGGCCGCCTCGAACGTCTTCTTCTTCTGCGCGCGCTCGCTCCAGAGCGGATGCGCCCTGGCCTTGAGCAGGATCTCCTCATTACGCAGCGCGCCCGCCGGAATGGCGCCCTGGGTGTTCTTCATGCCGGAGCGGAAGACGTTCCTCAGCCGGAGCTCGATCGGATCGATCCCGAGCAGCTCCGCCGCCTCGTCGACCATCATTTCGGTCGCCGACATCGACTGGAGCGTGCCGTAGCCGCGCGTGGAACCGGCCTCGACCGCCCGCGACGCGAAGGCGGCGGCCGAGAAGTCGCTCTGCGGCAGATAGTAGATCGACTGTGCTGCCGTGGCGCCGACGAAGGCGACGGAGAAGGAGTAGTTCGCCCGCCCGCCGCCATCGGTCCTGAAATGCCCGGTCATGATGCGGAATTTGCCGGTGCCGCGGTCGACGACCAGCGTGTTGTCCATCCAGAAGGCATGCCGCTTGAGGCCCGTCTGGAACTGCTCGAAGCGGTCGTTGGCGAGCCGCACCGGCCGTCCCTCGCCATAGAGGCCGGCGAGCACGCAGAAGAGCGGGAAGATGTAGTGGTCCTTCGTCCCGTAGCCGACGGTGTAGCCGACCTTGAGGTCGACCTCCTTCAGCGGGAATTTCGACGTCGACACCAGCTCGGCCGAGACCTCCGCCACCTCATAGGGCGACTGCGAGGCGGCCATGACGTGGAGCACGCCGGTCGCGGCGTCGTACCAGACATTGCCGTTGTCGGCCTCCATGGCGGAGGCGTCGATCGACTGCGAGAAATAGCTCCGCTTCAGGACGAGCGCGTCGCTGCCGGCTGCGGCGATGTCCTGCTCGATCTGCGCCGCGGCGGCCATGCCGCGCGCCATGGCATCGCCCTCGCCGGGGCTCGGCCAGACGGCCTTGTCGCCGGAGAACTTGCCGAAGATGACGCTGTCCTTGAACGGCGAATAGCGGTCCTCGGCCTCGGGCGAGCCGCCGTCGATGCGCACATAGCGCGAGGCGCCGTAATGCGGCGGCTGGTTGTAGGGGGTCGCCGCGCCGTAGCGCACGACGCTGTCGTCGAAGCGGACCTTGCGCTTGGCGGCGTCGTAGCGGGCGAAATCGCGATAGATCAGCAGCGCGACCGGCTGGCCGAGCAGGCGCGGCGTCTCGCCCTTCGGCACCAGGAAGACGTCGCCGAAGAAGTCGGGGTGGGGCACTGTGATACCGTCCGCGACGAGATCCTCGTGCAGCACGATCCGGTCGGGCTTGAGCGCCTCGCCGAGAACCGTCAGGTCGATGCCCTCGAAGCTCCTGTCGGCCTGGGTCGCGTGGAGGAGGAAGGCGTGCGACTGCTCGCGCGGCCAGCCGGGAAGGTCCGCGGCGCGATAGTCGCGCGCGAAGGTCTTGGCTCCGGTGACCTTGGCGATGGCATCGAGGCGATAGCGCGGCCGGCCGGCGGGCGTGAGCCAGTCCGGGCCGGGCCGCGGCAGCGTCTCGATCAGCCGGGCCCCGGCCGGCGGCGCGAGGAAGGAGACGTTGAGCGCGACGCCCGCCGCCGCTCCAGCCCGCAGGAACCCTCTGCGTGAAATGCCGGCTCCCATTCTTCTCCTCCCGCCCTGCGTATCCGCGCTAACGCCGCCGCCCGCCGATCTGCGCCTGTCATTGGGCCGAGGGCGCAAACGCGCCCGTCACTTCCAGTCGATCTGGCTCGGGCCCTGCGCGTACTCGGTGCTCGTCTGCCACGGCCAGGCATTGCTCAGGAACGGCGCGAGAGGCGGCAGCATCACCTGTTCGCCGGCTTGGGCCGCCAGATCGGCCATCGCCTTGCGCGTGCCGTCGGTGAGCAGCTCGGAATCCATCAGGTAGTAGTCGTTGAAGAACACCTTGCCGAGCGCGCGATCCGCCACGATGCGGGCGAGCAGCTCCAGCATCTGCTGCGGCTTCGTCGTGAAGGCGGAGGTCTCCAGCAGCAGCAGGCGGGTGTTGATCGCCTCCCGTCCCATCTGCTGGGCGAGCAGCGTGAACAGGATGTTGTTGCGCCGGGTGACGTAGAGAGTGTTGGTGGCGGCATAGGTCCGCTCCCAATCGGCCCCCAGCATGCGCCGCCAGTCCTTCAGAACCGTGGTCCAGTGCTGGACCTGGGCAAGGCCGGCGATCTCGGTGGTCTTGCCGATCAGCGGGCGCAGCCCCTGCGCGAAGGCTTCCAGCTCCGGATAGGTGAAGCTGCCCTTGGAGAGGCAGGCGTCGAGGAAGGCGATGTTGCGCGTGATGAGCTCGCGCAGCACCGTGCGCTGCTCCGGCGTGAGCTCGATGGCATCGAGGCTGCCGAGCGCCTCGTTCAGGCTGGCCCGATAGGCCGTCGCCGGAGCGCGCCAGGACGTGTCCCCGGCCGGATCGCGCACGGCGGTCGCGACGAGCTGGAAGATCGCCATGGAGCTGTGCGAGACCGACTTGACCAGCCGGTAGACCGGCGCCACCGGCGGCGCGACGATCGGCGCCTTCCCCGGCGGGTACAGGATCATCGAGCCGCCATCGCCGTTGAAGAGACCGATGATGATCGGGCTCTGCTCACGCAGGTTGCGGATGAACTTCCTGAGATTGTTGTCGTAGATGCCGAACATGACGTTGTTCAGCTCTATGACCTTCCTTTCGGCGGCCGTCGCCTCCCGGCGCACCATGCCGTCACCCAGAGCCTCGTCCAGCCGGCCGACATCGCCGGCCTGTGGCTGGCTGGGAGCGCCGGCCACGACGTCCATGAATCCCGGGACCTCCTGCGCGACCGCCGCGCCGGGGGCCGTCGCGGAGAGCAGTGCCGCAAGCAGCATGGCCGGATAATGGCGCGCACGGAGCGCTTTCGCAGCGCATGTCATCTCGGTCATCCCCTCTTCGACTTGGTATCATGAAGGTTATTAAGATTCGAAATCAGCGGGCGAGCTGTTCTTCCTCCCACCAGCTGAAGAGGATGTCGCGCAACGCTGCGCCATCGTCGTCATAGAGATCGCTGCGCTTGAGCTGGTCGAGCAGGGCCTGCTCGTCTTCGTCGAGCGGCACTTCGACGGTGGTGGTCCGGATCGGAGCGTTCACGAACTCGGCGACATAGGTGGAATCGCGCCGCAATTCCCTATCGGCCTTGATCCTCTGCTGCCTGAAGTCCGCGACGGTCCGTTGCGTGCGCCAGACGGGCAGGACGGGGACCGCGTCGAGATCGGCCTCCGTCGCCTGAAGGATGCTGATCCTGGCCGGCTTCAGCGAGAAATTGCTGGTGCGCATCACGTCGGCCCCGCAAATATTGGGCACGGCCAGCACGTCCATCAGGGCGAGGAAGTCGACATGGTCACCCGGCTTCGACGTCTGCCGGGTGATGTAGGGCCGCCCAGCGTCGTCAACGCCCGTCTCCATGAAGAGGTTGAAGGAATCGTGGACGTCGTCTGGGGTCAAGCCGTATTCGCGCTGCGACTCCGCCTGGATATCCTGACAGTTGGTGTGCGTGCAGTACCCGTAGACGGACTCGTAGAGATTGGCGCTGCAGCGCGGGAAGAGCACGTCGTTGGCCCCGGCCGTGTCCGCGGCGATGAACATCATCGCCCGTTCGCGCGGCGGCGCGGACCACAGGAAGTCGCCCTTCGTCGGATGCAGCCCGTGCAGCGTGCGGGTCCGACCGGCGTGGAAATATTCCTTGTAGTCGTGCAGATTGAAGCAGTTGAAATCGAGGCATTGGCCGCCGTCGATCTGCTCCAGGCGCAGGATCTGGCCCTTGCGGACCTCGAGCGCCTTGCCCGTGCCCGGCTCAAGGACGAAGTCGAGAAGAATCTCTCGCGTCATCGGCTGCCCTCTGCTCAACCGACGGCCAGGCTCGGGCGAGTTGCCGCGCCCTGCTCCGGCAGGTGACGGGCCGCATAGCGCCTCAGCGCATGCCGGATGAGGGCGGCACGATCCTCCGCGAGGCCTTTGGCCAGGGTCCGATCGACGAGTTCGAGCTGCTGCTGGTTCAGCGCGATTGTGACAATGCGTGTTACCATCCGGGATGCTCCTGCCTGCCTCGCGTTGAGGGCCTATTCATGTATACGTGATTAAGGATCATATTGGCAATCGTGAATTCATTGCACGCGCGCTGACGGCGATGCTGCGCATACTTGCGCCTCGAGCGACTCTTGCGATATCCCCGTGACCCATGGAAATCTCGTCGCGGTCCGACATTGCCTATCAGGCGCTCAGGCGCGCCATCATCGAGCAGGCGCTCGCGCCGGGAACCAAGCTGCGCGAGGACGAGATCGGCGCGCATTTCGGGATCAGCCGGACGCTGGTCAGGGCGGCCCTGATGCGGCTCAGCCAGGAGGGGCTGGTTGAGATCAAGCGCAAGCGGACGGCAACCGTCGCCATCCCGAGCCTCGACGAAGCGCGGGAAATCTTCGAGGTCCGGCATTGCCTGGAGCAGCAGATCGTCCAGCGCCTGACCGCCCATTGGCGGCCCGAGATGGGCGAGACGCTCGAGGCCCATGTGAACGAGGAGGAGGCCGCGGCCCAGCGCGGCGACACCGCCTCGGCAAGCCGGCTCGCGGGCGAGTTCCATATCGTCCTCGCGCGCCTCGCCGGCAATGCGCTGCTTGCGCGCTATCTTTCCGAGGTGGTCTCGCGCTGCTCCCTGATCCTCGCCGTCTATGGGCGACCGCATGTCGCCGAATGCGCGACCGCCGAGCACAGGAACGTGATCGCGGCGCTGCGCGCGCGCGATGCTGCGGCGTCCATCAGCATCATGAACGAGCATCTTCACGCCGTTGAGGCGCGGGCGCTGCCCAGGCCTCAGGAGGCCGAGGACGTCAGGATCTCCGATATTCTGGCGCGCTACAGCACGGCCGGGTGAGGCGCCCTTCCCTGGCTCGACGCCGGCGAGATGACGCGTCGCCGGGCTTCTCGCCGCCTTTCAAGCCTCTCTCCTGATCTCACCGAAGCCCGGGCGGCGCATGGCGCCTCTCCGCATCCGGTCGACGATGCTCCCGGTCGCACTCCCGGCGTGTTTCGTGCATCGACGCGAAATCGGCGCCGATGCTTTTATGTGCATTTTCGGCAACGCGATGCACATATTGTATTCTTGAATATCAGAATCATGCATACGAGAATGTTCGTCATTCAACGGAAGATGTGCGCGACATCGCGGGCACCTTCCCGTCCGATCGAGGGGCAATGACCAGCTCGCACACCCTCTTCGATTTCGCGGCGCTTACCGCCCGCCAACGCTACAAGCTGCTGATCGGCACCGTCGTGCCGCGCCCGATCGCGCTCGTCACCACGGTCGACGAGGAGGGGCGGGTGAACGCCGCGCCCTACAGCTTCTTCAATTGCCTCTCGGCCGATCCCGCGATCGTCGCGCTCGGGGTCGAGAACAAGCCGGACATGGCGTTCAAGGACACGGCGCGAAATATCCGGATGACCGAGGAATTCACGGTCAACATCGTGTCTGATGCCCTGGTCGAGCGCATGAACGTCTGCGCGGTCCCATTTCCCGCGACGGTGGACGAGCTCGCGCAGGCGGGCCTCACCGCCGTTCCCGGCTCACAGATCAAATGTCCGCGGATCGGCGAGGCGCCGGCAAGCCTGGAATGCCGCCGCTACGTCACGCTCGAACTCGGCCGCTCCCGCGAGATCATTCTCGGTCAGGTGGTCGCGGCCCATATCCGCGAGGACGCCGTCGATCCCGAGAACCATTACGTGGATCAGGCGGCGATCGACGCGATCGGCCGCATGGGTGGGCACGGCTATGTACGGACCCGCGACTATTTCGACCTCCGCACGATGACGGCGGAGGATTGGGACAAGGCGCCGCCGCCGGTGCGGACGCCCGGCCCCGTCGAGGCCTGATGGATACGGCTCGCGCGGCGCATGGCCGCTTCCGGGGAGGGCCCGGCGATGCCGAAACGCAAGAATGACTCGCAAGGCGAAGAGCCAGCGAGGGCGGCGGTTTCCGGTCAGAGGGGAGTGACGAACATGACAGCAGCAGGGATCTCGCGGCGGAGCCTCGTCTTGGGGGCCACGACGGGCGCTGCGGCGCTCGCCTCGGCCGGATGGCCCGGCGCGGCCGGCGCGGCAGACAAGCTCGTCGTCGGCGTCATCTATGTCGGCACGCGCGGCGATTTCGGCTGGAACCAGTCGCACGCCACGGCGGTCGAGGCCCTGAAGACGGTTCCGGGCGTTTCCGTCGTCGAAGAGGAGAACGTGCCCGAGACGCTCGCCGTGGCGAACACCATGAAGTCGATGATCGAGCTCGACGGCGCGAAGCTGATCTTCGGCACCTCATTCGGCTATTTCAATCCGTTCATGGTCGATATCGCCAGGCAGTACCCGGATGTGCAGCTCCGCCATCCCACGACGCTCTGGTCGGCCGACAAGCATCCCGCCAATCTCGGCGGCTATTTCGCCTATATGGACCAGGCGCATTACGTGAACGGCGTCGCCGCCGGGCTGTCCTCCAAGACCGGCAAGATCGGCTACGTGGCGGCGAAGCCCATCAGTCTCGTCCTGCGGACCATCAACAGCTTCATGCTGGGCGTGCGCAAGGGAAACCCTGGCGCAACCGTCAAGCTCATCTTCACCGGCGACTGGTCCCTGCCGGTGCGGGAGGCCGAGGCCGCGAACGCGCTCGCGAGCGCGGGCTGCGACGTCGTCGCCTGCCATGTCGACAGCCCCAAGGTCATCGTCGAGACGCTGGAGCGGCGCGGCGTGAAGAGCTGCGGCCACAACACCTCGCAGGCTGCCCTCGCACCCAAGGGCTTCATCACCGGCGCCGAAACCAAGTACGAGACGATCTACAAGGGCTTCGCGGAGCTGCTCGCCAGAGGCGAACCGCTGCCGAACGTCGCGATCGGCGGGTACGACAAGGACATGGTGACCAGCACGCCCTTCGGCGCGGGCGCGAGCGAGGAGGCACGCCGGGCCGCCACGGAAGCGATCGCGGCCCTGAGGGCGGGGCAGCCGATGTTTGCCGGCCCGATCAGGGACAACAAGGGCAACGTGATCGTCGCCCCGGGCAGCGCGCTGGGCAATTACGCGCCCGAACTCGAGACCGCGAATTATCTCGTCGAGGGCATCGAGGGATCGGTCACCTGAGGTCAGCCGGACCGGAAGGCGGCCCGCTCTGCCTCCGCCCGGCTCCGCAAGGCAACGTCTGGAGCTATGGCGGCGAGATGGAAAGACCTGCGGTTTCCGGAGATCAAGCGACGCATGGCTCGGCGGGCTTCGCGATGCGGGGAGCGGACGAGCTCCGCCGGGCTGCCGAGTTCGTCGTCGTTCCCGCGCTCGCGCTCGCCATCTCGGCCGCGATCTTCTCGGCGATCCTGCTCGCCATGGGACAGTCGCCCGCCGCCTTCTTCCAGCTGCTCTGGCGGGGCGCATTCGGCACGGCCTTTTCCTGGCAGAACACGCTTCAGCGCGCAGCGCCACTGATCCTGACCGCGCTCTGCGTTGCGCTTCCCGCCCGCGCCGGTCTCATGATCATCGGTGGGGAGGGAGCTTTCGTCATGGGCGGGCTCGCCGCCGCAACCGCCGCCCTGCCGCTCCTCGGCTGGGCGCCCGCCCCTCTCGTCCTCCTGCTGATGGCGATCGCCGGAACGGCGGCCGGTGCGCTCTGGATCGGGCTGGTGGGCGTGCTCCGCCATCGGCGCGGCGTCAACGAGACCATCGCGAGCCTGCTCCTCGCCTATATCGCGGTCGCCGTGCTCTCCTTCCTGGTCGAAGGTCCGCTGCGCGATCCGGCCTCGCCCAACAAGCCGTCGACCCATCCGATTGGGGCAGAAACCATGCTCGGTCCGATCCCGGGCACCTCGGTGCACTGGGGTCTGGTGGCCGGCCTCATCGCGTGCCTGGCGGCCCATGTGCTGATCAGCCGGACGACAACCGGCTTCGCCATCCGGATCGCGGGCGGCAATCCGCACGCCGCGCTCGGCCAGGGTCTGCCGGTCGGGCGCCTGCTCGTGCTCTGCTGCCTGCTCGCGGGGGCGGCCGCCGGCCTTGCCGGCTTCTTCGACGTGGCGACGGTCCACGGTGCCGCCAATGTCTCTCTGGTGGCGGGCTACGGCTTCACCGGCATCCTCGTCTCGTTCCTCGCCCGCCACAACGCGCTCGCAATCCCGCCGGTCGCGATCCTCTTCGGCGGGCTCAGCGCCGCAGGAGGCCTGATCCAGCGGCGGCTCGGCCTCCCCGACGCGACGGTCGCGCTCCTCGAAGGCGTGATCTTCGTGACCCTCCTGACCAGCGAGACGCTCTATGGGCGCTTTGCGATCTTCCAGCCTCGCGGCGCGAGGCAGCGCCCATGACCGACGCCGGCCTTTTCGCGGTCCTCGTGGCCATGGTCGCCGGCGCGATCCGCGTGTCGACGCCCTTTCTCTTCGTCTCGCTCGGCGAATGCCTCACCGAGAAGTCGGGACGTGTGAATCTCGGGCTCGAGGGAACCCTCGTGCTCGGCGCGATGGCCGCCTTCGCCGTCTCCTACCATAGCGGCAATCCCTGGCTGGGCGTGGCTGCCGCTGCGGCGGCCGGCTTCGCCCTTGGTGCGCTCCACGGCGCGATCTGCCGCCTGCCGCGCGTCAACGATGTCGCAATCGGCATCGCGATGATGTCGTTCGGCACCGGTCTCGCCGTCTTCCTGGGCAAGCCCTACATCCAGCCGACTGCGCCCCGGCTTCCCTCACTCCCGCTTGGCGATTGGCTGGGCATCCCGTCGCTCGCTCTCGCGCTCGACGTCAGCCCGCTCTTTCTCCTGGGCATCGCGCTGGCCTTTCTGCTCGACTGGGCGTTTCGCAACACCCGCGCCGGCCTCGTCGTCAGGGTCACGGGGGACGACGCGGCCGCGGCGCGCGCGCTCGGCATCGCCGTCGACCGCGTGCGCCTCGTCGCGACTGCGCTGGGCGGGGTGAGTGCCGGCATCGGCGGGGCCTTCCTGTCGCTCTTCTATCCCGGAAGCTGGAACGAGGGGCTGTCGTCGGGACAGGGGCTGATGGCGGTCGCGCTCGTGATCTTCGCCCGCTGGCAGCCGCGACGCTGCCTCGCCGCCTCGCTTCTCTTCGGCGCGGCCGGCGCGCTCGGACCGGCGCTCCAGTCGATCGGCGTCACCGCGGGCTATTATTTCTTCAACGCGGCTCCCTACATCCTGACCCTCCTCGTCATGGCCGGCACGGGCAGTGCCCGTCGCACCGCCCGGCACGCGCCGGGCGAGCTCTCGATCACCCGGTGAGGGAGGCATGATGCCCGAGGCGTTCACCATTCCAGCCGCCGGGGGCGCAGCCCTCGAAGCCATCGGCCTTTCGAAGCGGTTCGGCGCGTTCCAAGCGCTCGACCGCGTCTCGCTCAAGGTCCCGGCCGGCGAGTTCCATGCGCTTTTGGGCGAGAACGGCGCCGGCAAGTCGACGCTCGTCAAATGCCTGATGGGCTTCCACCGCGCCGATGAAGGGGAGGTGCTGCTCGACGGCCGCGAGGCCCGGATCCGCAATCCGCGCGAGGCGCAGGCGCTCGGCCTCGGCATGGTCTACCAGCACTTCACGCTGGTGCCCTCGCTGACGGGTGCCGAGAATCTCGTCATCGCGCGGCGCAACGCGCCCGCCGTCATCGACTGGGCAGCGGAGAGGCGACGGCTCGATGCTTTTCTCGACCGCACGCCGTTCAGCGTGCCGCTCGATCGGAACGTGGGCGCACTCTCGGCCGGGGAACGGCAGAAGCTCGAAATCCTGAAGCTGCTCTACCTCGACCAGCGCTTCATGATCCTGGACGAACCGACATCGGTGCTGACCCCGGCCGAGGCCGACGAGATGCTCGGGCATCTCAAGGCGATGGCCGAGCGCGGCGAGATCACCGTGCTGATGATCACCCACAAGTTTCGCGAGGTGAAGGCGTTCGCCGACGCCGTCACGATATTGCGGCATGGGCGGATCGCCGGCTCGGGGCGCGGGCTGACGACCCGGGAAATGGCCGCGATGATGGTCGGCGAAGCGCCCGGGCCGGACAAGGGCAAGGCGGTGCAGCCGCTCAGGCGCGAGATGCCGCGGTCGCACGAGCCTGCGCTGGAGCTCGCCGGGCTCTTCGCCGAGGACGGGGACGGCAGACCAGCCTTGCGCGGCGTGAGCCTTAAAGTCGCTGCGGGCGAGATCGTGGGCTTGGCCGGGGTCTCCGGGAACGGACAGAACGCGTTGGTCGAGGCCTGCTGCGGACAGAGGCCGCTGACGGATGGGCAGATCTTCGTGAACGGGCGCGATTTCGTGCCGATGCGGCGCGCCTTCGACGAAGCCGGCATGTTCGTCGTGCCGGAGGAGCCGCTGCGGAACGCTGCCGTCTTCGGAATGTCGATCGCCGACAACATCGCCTTTCGGCGTTTCGAGAAGCCGCCCCTGAGCCGGCGCGGCTGGTGGCTCGATCGTCGCGCGATCAGCGCGGCCGGCCGCGAGCTGATGGCGCGCTTCCGTGTCGCCGGCCCCTCGCCCGACGCTCCGATCGGAGCGCTGTCGGGCGGCAATGTGCAGAGAGCGGTGCTCGCGCGCGAACTCTCCTCCGAGCGGATCTCCGTGCTCGTCGTCGCCAATCCCTGCTTCGGCCTCGACTTCGCCTCGGCCGCGGACATCCGTGCGCGCATCGTCGAGGCACGGAACAACGGTGCGGCGGTCCTCCTCGTCTCCGAGGATCTCGACGAGGTGCTCGAGCTTGCCGACACGGTCGCAGTGATCTCGAACGGCCGGATCACCTACAAGGCGCCGATCGCCCATGTCGATCGCGGCAGCCTGGGAGTGTATTTGGCCGGTGGATCCGACGGCTAGGCTCGCTCTCGGGATCGCCGGAAAATCACCGGCGTGTCGGGGTCGCGCCAGAAGCGGTCATTGAGCCACGGTCGGAAAGCGGACGCTCAAACCGATTCGTTCGAAAGAATTTTGCGGTCCAGATCAAGAATTGCGGCGGATGGGCTTTCTCATGCCGTTTCGCGCTCGAGCGTCTCGGTCGAAGACAATTCAGTTACGTAATGCTGTTGTGACCGCGGCGAAAAACGCGTCGCCCCGGCCATTCTTCACGCGCGCGGGAGTGCCGGTTTCCAAAGCTGCGGATGGCCGCCGCAATGTCACTCAGCCCTGGGAATACACCGATGTCGACGACCACAGCGGCTTGCTCCGCATGGAATACGACGTCGCTGACGGCCTCACCGTCTTCGGCAGCGCGGGCGCCTCGCACAGCAATGTTGAGCGATACTTCGCTTCTGCGACGACGATAACCAGCGTCCTGGAGACGACCAGCACCTCGCCGCAATTCTACCATCTACAATCCCGCGCGCGTGCCGGAAATCACGCCTCTGCGCATAGGGCGGCAAGTGCCGCTTTCAACGACGTCGTGCAGATGCCCGAGGAGAGGCCGAACTCGGTGTCGTTGGCCACAGTCAGCGCCTCTTCGTAATCCTTGACGCGAACGATGTTGGCGACCGGGCCGAAGACCTCCTCGCGCGAGATGCGCATGGCGTTGGTGGTCTCGGTGAACAGCGCCGGCTGAAGGTAGAAGCCGGGTGTCGCGCTTCAGGAACTCGCCGCCGTCGAGCACGACGAGCGGGTTCTTGTGGAGTCCAGACAAGCGGCACACCTTGCTACTCGACCTGGCCGTCGGGCGACCCTGGGTTCGAAAAGCCTTGACGCCGGCTTGATTGATGCGTGGAGCCGACTGGCGCCCCCTTCGGCGGAGTGGACGCGAAGAACGTACACTCTCAATGCGCGCGGCGAGCAAAATCCGGTACTATTCGGAAAAGCGCACGGAAATCCGGCCGAGCTGCGAAATACGAGCGTCCAACAGCCCAGCGACACGGACCGGCAGGACGCCGCAAAGGCTCCCCGTGGTCACGAGCTGTCCCGCCTTCAATCCTCCGAGATTGTCGCTTTGCGCATTTGCATAAGCCAGCAATGGCAATAACGGATCTCCCGCGGGATGGGATGCAGGGGCCTCATAGAGAGGCTGTCCGTTCAGCGTCACGTCGCATGCGAGGCCATTGACCTCGCTGAGGGCGGAGAGCGGGACGCTTTCGCCAACGACATACCCCCTATTTCCGAGATTATCCGCGAGAAAGGATAGGAATGGCACGCTGGCCGCACTGTCGAACCGCCCGCCGATGACCTCGATTCCAAGCACGACGTTTTCGATCGCGTCGAGAATATCGCAGCGCTGATAAGCCCCGGGCTCACGCCTTGGAAGATCTTGACGGAGGTGAACCGCGAGCTCGACCTCTATGGTGCAGTCGGGGAATAGGGAAATCTCCGCCGCGTCGGGATATAGATACAAGAGCGGGGCGGCGACCGGCAGTTGCTGCGGCCCTATCGCCACTTTCCAGCCACCGACGGGTCGAGCAAGTCGCTCCTGCACCAAGGCCTGTACCTGCATGGCACTCGCTGGACTGTGCGGCACCGGCATCGAGGGGGAAGCAACCCTCTTTCCAGTCAGATGGGCGCGGACCAGCTCATCTGCGAAGGATTGGCTTTCGGAAGGGCGCGAATGCTCAAGAGCCATTCTGACCTCTTTGCCTATGGCCTATCCAGGCCGATGACGACACGGAGAATTGACGGCTCGCGCGGTGCTCCGATCGGTGAGCGATCGCACTGACACTGCAGCAGGAGGGATCGCTCACCGCGGAGATGCGATCAGGCTGAGTCAGCGATGACGGTCTGCCTCTGTTCGCCCAGTCCCTCGATGCCGAGCGTGATGACTTGCCCGGGGCGCAGATAGGCGGGAGGCTTCATTCCCTGCGCGACGCCAGCCGGCGTTCCCGTGATGATCACGTCGCCGGGGTGAAGCGTCATGAGCCCGCTGAGATAGCTCACGATTTGAGCGACGCTGAAGATCATGTTCGCGGTCGTGCCGTCCTGGCGCCGGACGCCATCGACATCGAGCCAAAGCCGCAGCGCCTGAGGGTTCGGGACCTCGTCAGCGGTGACGAACCAAGGCCCGATCGGCCCGAAGGTGTCGCAGCTCTTGCCCTTGGTCCACTGACCAGTGCCCTCGCTCTGCAGCGCCCGTTCAGACACGTCATTGGCGAGGAAGTAGCCCGCGACATGTTCGAGGGCACGCGCCTCCGACACGTATTTTGCCTTCGTTCCGATCACGACCCCCAACTCGACCTCCCAGTCGAGCTTGGTGGACCCGCGGGGCTGGACGATGTTGTCGTTGGGGCCGACGATCGCGCTCGTCGCCTTCATGAACACGACCGGCTCGACGGGCGCCTGGTTGCCCGTCTCTCGCGCGTGATCGATGTAATTGAGCCCGATGCAGATGAACTTGCCCACGCCGCTGAGGCAGGGGCCGATCCGATCGACCTGCTCAATGACAGGCAGCGTTTTGGGGTCGCGCGCTGCAATCCGTCGAAGTCCATCGGGGGTCACGGACGCGCCGTTGACGTCCTGAACGACCCCGCTGAGATCCCGGATCGTGCCGTCGCTTTCGAGAAGAGCAGGCCGCTCCCCGCCCGCCGGTCCGTAGCGAAACAACTTCATATGTGACTCTCCATGAACCGCGGGTGGGCAGGAATGCCCGTCCCACCCGCCTGGCCTTGTGGTGCGATCACTGCGCCTTGGTCAGCGCCTCGTCGTAGCGCTTGACGACTTCCGCATAGGCGTTTTCGGGCGTCTCATCCTTCAGCACCATCCTCTGGAAAGCTTCGCCAAGGATGGTGTGGAAGGTCGACAGAATGGGCGAATAAGAGACCGCCTGGCCGCGCTGACTGACCAGTTCGGCCCAGCGCTTCTGGTTCGCGGCGGCTTCGCTCTGCAGATAGGGCGCGGTATAGGTCGACTTCCTGGAAACCACCTCGCCGCCCTCGGCCGCGATTGCCTGCGCCTCTGGGGAGATGACGAACTTCATGAAGGTCCAGGCGGCATCCTGCTTCTTGGAATTCTTGTTCAGGGCGATCGAATAGCTGTAGACGGTCTGCTTGTCCGACGGCGTGTAGGACGGGGCTGGGGCCCAGGCCAGATCGTCTCCCGCTCCTTGCGTCTGGACCGTCTTGAAGCGGTACAAGCCGAAATTCGTCATGGCAATCGTGCCGGATCGCAGGCCGTCATGGACCTCGTTGATCCCCATCTGCGCGCTGCGCAGCGACGTCACCTTGCATTTGGTGAACAGGTCCTTGATGGTCGTTCCGGCGCGAATGAAGTTCTCTTTCGAGAACGCGATCTTGCCGTCCGGCGCGAAGTAACGCCCGTCCGAGCCCACGAGCATCGTGCTGAGAAAGAACTCCGCGAGGCTTTGGGCACCACCAATGCCGCCGGTCGCGCCGAGCGGGACGGCGAAACCGTTGATGTTCGGCTGCTTGAACTTTGGTCCAGCCGCGCAGACCTCCTCCCACGTCGTCGGCGGCGTCACGCCCGCTTCCTGGAGGGCGCCCTTGCGGTAGACCAGGATCGGGATGCGGAAGTCCTGGGGTAGGCCGTAGAGCTTGCCGTCGATCTGGGCCGTCGAGAGCGGCAACAACCAGTCGTCATCCGGAATCCCATCCTTTTTGACGAGGTCGTTCAGCGCCAGGAGATTGCCCGTGGCCGCGTATTCGGGAAGACCGAAGCTCACGACACGAATAACATCGGGCGTTTCGCTGCGGGATTTGACCGCCCTCGTTACCGTCTGGCCCGTGGGATCGACCAGAAGACGAATTTTGATGTCCGGGTGCTTGCTCTCGAAAGCCTGGATCATCTTCGTCTGGGCTGCAGACCGAGGATCATTGGCATTATTGGGGTCGAGGAACGTCGAGTAGACGATTTCCGTCGCCTGGGCGGCGGCCCGCTCCGTGAAGGAAGCGGATACGCCGGCGCAGACGGTCAATGCGACGGCGGCCTTGATCAATGTGCGTCGTGACGTAGCACTCATGAGTGTTTCCCCTCTCTCTCGTTGGTAATTCTGACGTGCGGGCAAGAATTCCTGCCGATCAGCCTTTCACAGCCCCTGCCGTAAGGCCGGATATGAACCACTTCTGAACAAGACCGAACATGAGAATGACCGGCATGGATGCGATGACGACGAAGGCCATCATGTAAGACCAGGAGATGCCGACCGCGTCGAAGACCTGGTTGACCAGCGCAACCTGAAGAGTCCGCTTGGCGACCTCGGGCGCAAAGACGGCAACCGTGATGTAGTCGTTCCAGGTCGTGACGATGCCGATGGTTGCGACTGCGGCGATGCCCGGCCGGATCAGCGGAAGGATGAGGTGCCAGATGATCTGAAAGCGGTTTGCGCCATCCATGAAGGCGGAGTCTTCGATCTCCACGGGAACGGCTTCGACGAAGTTCGCAATGAACCACACCGTCTGGGGAATGATCCTCGCCGATAGGATGATCGTCACGACGATCCCGCTGTTGAGCAGCCCGATCGAGTCGAGCAGGTAGAACGTCGGGACCAAGAGCGCGACGCCCGGCACCATCGAGGTTGCCAGAATCGTCAGCATCAGAGTGCGCTTGCCTTTGAAGGAGAAGCGCGCGGCTGCGTAGCCCGCGGGGATCCCGACCAGCAGGGCGAGAGCCACGGCGCCAACGGAATAGGCGACGGAATTCCAGAAATCCCGAAGGAACGACTGGTCGCGAAACACTTTGAGGTAGTTTTCCAATGTCGCAGTGCTGGGCCAGAGCGTCGGCGGCACGGCCACGGCTTCGACTTCGGTCTTGAACGAAGTCGCCAGGGCCCACGCCACAGGCCCGAGCACAATGACCGCAAAGATGAAGGACAGGAGGATTGCGGGGATTCGCCCATTCGGGCGACCGGAGGATATGGCGGCGCTCATATGACAGATCCTATCCGGTGACGCGGCCAGTAAGCCGGGTGTAGACCACACCGAGCGCAACGTTGATCAACAGAACAACGATGGAGACGACAGCCGTGGGCCCAATATTGACGGCCTGAACGGTTCCGCGGAACGCCTCGAAGCTTAATGTCGTCGTTGAACCCAATGGACCGCCGCCAGTCATGACGATAATCAGCGTCATGAGGGTCAGGTACATGATCGACAGGGTCAGTGCAGTGCTGCCCAATGTCGGGAGGATGTGCGTCAGAGTGACATAGCGAAACTTGACGAGCGCCCCGCCGCCGTCAATTTCCACGGCTTCGTAAAGCTCCTTGGGAATTGACTGCATAGCAGCGGTGGCCATGACCATCACATAGGGAAAGGACCACCATGCGGTGACGATGATAATCAGGGGCAATGCGAGGCCCGGATCACCCAACATGAGACCAGGCTCGATCCCCACGGCCTGCATCAGATAGGGAATAGGTCCGAATGACGGGTTCAGCAGCCAAAGCCATATGCTGCCCACGACCGACATCGACAGCGTCCAGGGGAACAGAATGAACACCCGCAGGACCGAACCGGTCGCGCCGGCGTTGTTCAGCACGAGGGCTGCGGCCATCCCGAGAACCACCGCGCCGGCGAGCGATCCGACGACGTAGGCCAGCGAGACAAACACCGTGTTCCAGAACGCCGACGAGCCGAAGACCTCGTAAAAATTCGCCAGGCCTACGAACCCTGTGAGCTCGTAGTACCGCGTTTTCTGGAAGCTCAACCAACCAACGAAGAACGTCGGATAGAGCGTAACCAGAAACAGGACGACGATCGCTGGTGCGAACCAGAGATAGGGGATCCACGAAAAGCGAGCTCGGCTCTGCGTGTCCGACGTGTCGCCAAGAAGACCAGCCCCGGAAGTGGCGGTCGCGGCCTGTGTGTGGCTTGCTGACATTTCAGTTCCGTATGAGTTCTCTCGACCACGGCTGCATTCGCGATGCAGCCAGGGAGCAAAGTCTTCGGTACTTAGGAAAGGCGGCGGCCATCCTGTTCGCTGAACACGTGAACCCGCGAAACATCCGGCCTGACCCGAATGATTTCGCCCGGCTGCGGCAGATCTGAATCCCGAAAAATGCAAACGATGCTCTGGGACCCGTGACGCGCAATGACCTGCGTCTCAGCCCCCGTCGGTTCGACGACGGCCACCGTGAGAGCCAGTCCGTCGTCGCTCCTGACGAGATGCTCGGGCCGGACGCCGTAGACAGCGCCGGACGACAGATGCTCCAAGCCGGCCGGCAGGGTCAGAACCGACCCATCTTCCAGAAGGAACCGACCTCGCTCGCAGCGGCCCTTCAGGAAGTTCATCGCGGGCGATCCGATGAATCCAGCCACAAACATGTTGGCGGGGTTGTTGTAGAGCTCAAGCGGAGCGCCGACCTGCTCGACAATTCCATCATGCATGACGACGATCTTGTCAGCCATGGTCATGGCCTCGACCTGATCGTGGGTTACGTAAACGGTCGTGGTCTTGAGGCGCTGATGCAGCTCCTTGATCTCGGTGCGCATCTGCACGCGGAGCTTGGCATCGAGGTTCGATAGCGGTTCGTCGAAGAGGAAGACCTGCGGATTTCTAACGATGGCGCGGCCCATCGCGACGCGCTGCCGCTGGCCACCCGAAAGCTCGCGCGGATAGCGATCAAGCAGCTTGGTCAGGCTGAGGATTTCCGCGGCGCGCTTGACGCCCGCTTCACGCACGTCCTTCGGAGCCTTTTTGAGCTTCAGCGAGAAGCCCATATTCTCCGCGACGGTCATGTGGGGGTACAGCGCGTAGTTCTGGAACACCATCGCGATGTCGCGCTCCTTCGGTGGAACGCTGTTCACCGTCCTGCCGCCGATCCGGATCTCCCCGCCTGAGATATCCTCGAGGCCGGCGATCATGCGCAGCAAGGTCGACTTTCCGCATCCGGACGGCCCGACCAACGTCACGAACTCACCGTCGCGAATGTCGACCGTTACGCCGTGGATGACAGCCGCGGTGCCGTAGGCCTTCCGGACCGCGTTGAGCTCAACATTAGCCACTCGTTTCCTCCCTCGGCCTCTGAGCGGCCATTTTTTTGGTTGGCCAGGATCTGGCTGTTAATGGAACGATATTCCGTTAGCATGCTGAATGTCAATTCGAACCTCTCGCGCCGCGCATTTCTGCGGCACGAAGCAGAAAATATATAATATTATCAATATTTTATGGCGATTACGCCGTGGTCGCCTGCCTGACGGAGGAGGCAATTCGGTACGGCCAGAGGGCAGAAAGCTCCTGCGCAGCGGCCTTTACCTGCTCCCCCACTCGTGGAACGACGAGGGGGGAAAAGCGATGGATCGGGCCGGCAACACTTACGGTGCCCACGACCTGCTCGCCGACGCGGATTGCAGCCGCCACGGCGGCAACGCCCGGCTCGGCCTCTTCGATCGCAGTGGCCCAGCCTCGCTCCTGCGTCTCGTCCAGGGCAGCCGAGAAAGTCTGCTTCGTCGTGATGACCCGAGGACCTCCTTTGTCCGATGTCCCCAGCCCGCTGGCGACGGCCCGGGCGAGGGCCTCGTCGCGATCGAGCGTCGCCAGCCAAGCTTTACCATTGGCCGTCATATGAAGCGGAACTTTTGCGACAAGCTCCGGCTGGTATATCAATCCTGTTCTGGCGCCTTGCGAATGAGCAATCCAAGTTAGTCCGTCAGGATCGACGATAGCGATCCTGCCAAGACCTTCCGTTGTGCTTGCCAATCGATCGAGAATGGGCTGGCAGATGTCCGGAATACGCGTCCCGACCAGAAGGCGTTGACCAACCACGGCCAAGCGCAACGACAGGCGGTAGAAGCCGCTATCGGCGTCCTGCTCGGCCCATCCAAGGTCGCACAGGGTGGTGACAAGCCGATGCGCCGCACTTTTCGGCACATCCAGGCGGCGGCTGATCTCTCCGAGCGGCATCGCGCCGGCATTCTCGCTCAGCAGGGTGATGAGGTCGAAGCAACGTTCGACGAGGGATTTGACAAGCCGCATGGCACCACTGTAGCAAGAGGTTGTTGGAACGACATTCCATTAGCATGATCCGCTGGTTTTCGCAAACTTCGCGGCCCGATAACCCGCCAAGGAAGCCTGGGAGCCACCATGAGGTCAATTCAGCAGGACCTGTCGGGAAAGATCGCCGTGGTCACCGGCGCCGGCCGCGGATTGGGAAAAGCCATCGCCGACGTTCTCGCCGGCCGTGGCGCCCATGTGGTCGTCAACGATCTCACGCTCGAACTGGCCGAAGAGGCAGCCGCCTCCGCGCGGGCTCGAGGCGAGAGTGCCAGTGCGATCGCTTTTGACGTATCCGACCCGCACCAGGTCGAGATTGCCTTCCGAAGGATCCGGGGGGATCACGGCCGGGTCGACATCCTGATCAATAACGCCGGCATCGGCGATTTTGTGAGCTTCCCGGAGATAACCCCCGAAAAATGGGACCGGATGCTCAACATCCATCTGAAAGGCTCGTTCAATTGCTGCCAGGCCGTGCTCGCCGGCATGAAGGAGCAGAAGTACGGGAAGATCGTCAACATCAGTTCCGTGGCCGGAAAGCGCGGCGATTTTATCGGCAATGCGCATTACACCGCTGCCAAGGCTGGGATTATCGGCCTGACGAAGTCCCTCGCGCTCTACGCCGCCCCGTTTGGCATCAACGTCAATGCCATCGCGCCGGGATTGGTTGCCACGGAGCTCAGCGATGAGATGAGCAGTGAGATGAAGGCGACGACCATCTCGCGCATTCCCGCCGGCCGCCTTGGTCGCCCAGAGGAGATCGCGCGGGCCACGGCTTTCCTCGTGTCTGACGACGCGAGCTACGTCTTCGGAGAGACCTTAAGCGTCAATGGCGGCTCCTACATGGATTGAGTGCCTCGACACCCGGGTTGTCACGGAGCTTCCGATGAAGATCGCCATATTTGACGTCAGCCACTGGCATTTCCCACTGTATCTCTCGCCGCTGGGAGACCCTGGCATCGAGGTCGTGGGGATCTCGGATAGTGAAGCGTTTGCCGGCACTCGTTTCGCGCAACAACTGAACTGCAAGCTCTTCGACTCCAATGAAGAGCTTCTCGAAGAGGAATTCGACTTTGCCCTGGTGTTCAGCCGTCATTCCAGGATGGCGGGACTGGCCGAGCGGCTCATCGAGCGTGGTATTCCGTTTCTGATCGAGAAGCCCTGCGGGCTCGATCTGCAGGAAGTTCGTCGAATCCGGCAATTGGCGGAGCAGCGCGGCGTCTATGTCAGCGTTCCCTTCATCAATCGTGTGAGCGACTGGGCCGCGCGGCTGTCGCCCGCCGAAGGCTTTACGCCGGAGGGCTTTCAGCACCTCTCGTTCCGGTTCGTCGTTGGGCCGGTCGAGCGCTATGAGCGAAATGGGTGCGGCTGGATGCTGGATAAGCAGCAGGCTGGCGGTGGGTCACTGCTGAATGTCGGCATCCATTTCATCGACCTGATCGCGACTCTGACGGGCGCCCCGATCACTCACGTTTCAGCCCAGGCACGCACATATCGACCCGACGTCACGGTCGACGAGCAGGCTGTGCTCACCTGTCAGAATGCGGCAGGCCAGATCGGAGTGATCGAGACGGGCTACCTGTATCCGTCGACGGCAGAGGATCAGCGCGACTTCGCGTTCTCCATCTCGCACAGCACCTCCTACATACGGGGTTATGCCGACCAACTTTATCTGAAGGCACGCGATCAGGCGGCGGGACAGTCCATAACGGTCGAGTACAACACCGACGCTTATTACCCGGTGTTCCTGAGGCGCAGCTGGGCCGATCTGGCCGAGGGGCGACCGCCTTTCGCAGGTCTGCGCGAAGCCGAACACGCGATGGCTGTCCTTGAGGCAGCATACCGTTCCGCAGCCAATGGCGGCGCCCCCCAAACAGTCGAGCATGCCCCGTAGGGCCCCTCCCCCCGAGCGGCTCGAACCCGCCGCGATGCCGAGCGCGTTCGTCGACCTCTGAGATCGATCGAGCCGAACGGGAAACAGACGAAAGAGGAAACACCCATGTCGTTGTCAGGATCCGGCGTCATCGCGATTTGGAACGATATCACTGACGAGGGACGCGCCAATTTCTACGAATGGCACGACCGCGAGCATATTCCGGAGCGGGTCGGCATACCCGGCTTTCTGCGCGGACGCCGCTATATCGCCTTGTCGGGAACGCCGGAGTATTTCACGCTCTACGAGGTTGAAGACAAGTCCGTGCTCACCGGAGCGGACTATCTGGCGCGATTGAACAGCCCGACCGAGTGGACCACACGTTCGGTCCAGCACTTCAGGAATACCGCTCGCTCGCTGTGCGATGTCGAGGTCTCGCTGGGCGCGGGGTCGGGTGGTTTCATCGGGACGATCCGCTTCGATTGCGAACCAGGCCAGGATCCGAAAATTCTCAAGACGGTCTCCGAAGCGATCCTGCCCGAGGTGGCGAAAACAGCCGCGATCTCCGCAGCGCATATCTGCCGGGCCGATGAGAGCGCGAGCAACGTCAAGACAGCCGAGCAGCGCGGGCGCGCCGCAAACATGGTTCCTCGTTGGGTCCTGATCGTGGAAGGAGCCACGCAGGAGGCGGTCGAGCATGTCCTGTCCACTCATCTGAGCCACGCGGTGCTGGCTGATCTGGGCGCTCAGGAAGCCCTGCAGGGAGTCTACCGCCTGCAATTCGACCTTCTCGGCAACCGATGAGGCCAAATCGCCGCCCTTAGGGCGCCAGGGCCGGCTCCCAACGACACGGCCCGACCAGCAAGAACGGCGCGCCCTGCCACGGTCGACGCGCGGTTTCACACACAGGAAGCCGGGACGATGCACCCAGTGATACGCCTTCACACCGACGATAATGTCGTTATCGCGCGCACGGCGTTGCCGGCTGATACGCCCATTGCGGACGGGGTCGTAACCTCCGTTCGCATTCCTGCAGGACACAAGGCCGCTGCGCGTCCGATCGCTCAAGGCGAGCCGGTTCGCCGCTACAATCAGGTGATCGGCTTTGCGACCACCGCTATCGCCCCTGGAGACCATGTCCATGTTCACAACATGGGAATGGGCGATTTCGCGAAGGACTATGCCTACGGCCGAGACGCAAAGCCCACGGATTATGTCGAAGTCCCCGCCACCTTCGAGGGCATTCGCCGCCCGGACGGCCGCGTCGCGACCCGCAACTACATCGGCATCCTCACCTCGGTGAATTGCAGCGCCCATGTCGCAGGGCTCGTGGCCGACGCATTCAAGCGGCATCCCCTTCTCGGGATCGAGCCGCTCGCCGACTATCCGCATGTCGATGGCGTCGTTGCGCTCACGCACAAGACGGGCTGCGGCATGGCCGAAGGAGAGCCCCTGCAGCTTCTGCGGCGCACGCTCGCCGGCTATGCGCGCCACCCCAATTTCTCTCACATCGTGGTGCTCGGGCTCGGCTGCGAGGTGAATCAGATCAGCGGGATGCTGAAGGAGCACAATCTGACCGACCGCATCCGCAACATGGATATCCAGGCCATGGGCGGCAGCCGCAAGACGGTGGAGGCTGGCATGGATTTCGTGCGGGAGGTTCTCGCCGATGCGAACCATGTGCATCGGGAGACCGTTCCCGCAAGCGAGCTCAAGATCGCCCTGCAATGCGGCGGCTCGGACGGTTACTCCGGCGTCTCGGCCAATCCTGCCCTTGGCGTCGCAAGCGATCTCGTCGTGCGCAATGGCGGCACGGTGATCCTGTCGGAAACGACGGAAACATACGGCGCCGAACATCTCTTCACCCGTCGTGCCGTCAGCCGGGAGGTCGGTGAGAAGCTGGTGAGCCTCATGTCCTGGTGGGAGGACTACACCCGCAAGCACGGGGCGGAGATCAATGCGAACCCGTCTCCTGGCAACAAGGCCGGGGGGCTGACGACGATTCTCGAAAAGTCGCTCGGCGCGATGGCCAAGGCCGGCAGCACCAACCTCGTGGACGTGATCCAATACGCGGAAGCCGTGACCGCGAAGGGGTTCGTGTTCATGGACACGCCGGGCTTCGATCCGGTCGCGGCGACCGGTCAGGTGGCCGGCGGCGCAAACGTGGTGTGCTTCACCACCGGGCGCGGCAGCGTGTTTGGCTGCAAGCCGGCGCCGTCGATCAAGATCGCCACCAACACTCCTCTCTACCGGCGCATGGAGGAGGACATGGACGTCAATTGCGGCACGATCCTCGAGGGCGAGGAGACCGTACCGGAATCCGGGCAGCGGATCTTCGACCTCATTCTGCGGGTCGCCTCCGGCGAGCGCACAAAGAGCGAGCTGTTCGATTTCGGATCGGCCGAGTTCGCTCCGTGGCCGCTCGGCGTCACTGTCTGAACGGCGGCATGACGGATGTCGAGAGAGATCGCCACGACGTGATCTGGACCCTGCACCAAACGCCACAAGCCCCGGGATTGGATGGGCTTCGCGGCGACGAGACCCGATTTTAACAGGAGGAACGATCGATGAGAGCCTTGGTGAGCGGTGGAAGCCGCGGGATCGGAGCGGCGGTTTGCCTGCGCATCGCTGAAGCCGCCCTTGCGAGAGGCGAGCGTCCGAAGATCGCAGTCTGCGGTCGAGAGGATTCTGAACCGCAGGAGGAGGTTGCCCGTGCGGTGCGGGAGATGGGGGGCGAGGCCGTCGCTTTGTCCGGAGATCTCAGCGGTGTCGACGCTGCCGCAAAGCTTGTGGAAGCGACGGTGGCAGCCTTCGGCGGGCTCGACGCGCTCGTCTGCAATGCCGGCGTCGCGAGCCCCGGGAAAATCTGTGACCTGTCGGTTGCCGAATGGGACAGGATGTTCGACATCAACCTTCGCGGCGCCTGGCTGCTCGCCAAGAGTTCCTACCCTCATCTGAAAGCAAGCCGCGGCGCAGCCTGCTTCACGTCTTCGATGTCAGGGCAGGTACCGCACGAGGGATCGGGCGCCTACAGCCCGACCAAGGCTGCGCTCAGGATGCTTGCGCAAACGCTCGCCCTGGAGTGGGCGCCAGACGGAATTCGCGTCAACGTCGTTTCCCCCGGCATGACGCACACCCCCATGTCAGCGAAGATGTACGCCGATCCCGAGATCAAGAAGGCAAGAGAGGCGCTGATCCCGCTTTCCCGGATCGGTGACCCGAAAGATATCGCCAATGCGATCGAATTCATGATCAGCCCGCTATCGAGTTACATCACGGGTCAGGATCTGTGCGTCGACGGCGGTTTTACCAAGTCGATTCTCAGCCACATTCCTGGGCGCCCGAGCTCAACGCCTCAAGGCGCTTGACCGAGGATTTATTGGCTCAATCGCCTCAAGAGACTGAGATCAACTGTTGTTGTCAGCCTCTTGAGATCGGATCGGTCCAGTCCGTCCTTGAAAAAACAACGAGCGTCTAGGGAGTTCTTATAAAATGATCATCAATACGTTTTCATACATCTGGTCCGCCACGGCGGTGGATGCGATGTGCGATCTCACCCGGCACGGCTACCATGTGTTCGAGGTGCCGATCAGTTCGCCGCATTGTTGGCCGGACGAGATGACGCGGGCGGTGCGTTCGGACGGAAAGAAGCGTTTGCAGGATTGCGGCGCAAGCGTGCGGTGTCTCAACGCCGGTGGATTCGATATCAATCTGGCGAGTCCCGCAGCCAATATGAGACGCAAGAGCACGGATCACATCAAGGCTGTGATCGAGCTGGCTTACGATTGGGGCGCAGCCGAGGTGGTCATCTCGCCGGGCACAAGGCGCCCGATGATTTCTCCATCGCTTCCGAAGACATTTGGCTGGCTGTACGAAAGCTTGGACGTTCTGTTGCCGCGGGCCGAGCAGGCTGGCGTCCGCCTCTTGTTCGAAAACACGCCCTATTGCTTCAGGCCAACATTCGATGAAATGCTCGGGCTCGTAAAAGACGTTAACAGTGAAAATCTGAAGATTGTCTATGACGTCGCGAACGCGGCGTACATCAAGGAAGATCCCGTCTCGACCCTGCTGTCCGGGCATTCGGCAATCGGGCTCGTCCATATCTCCGACACGGGCCTCGAGGAATGGGGCCATGATCCGATCGGCACGGGTGTGGTCGATTTTGTGGAGCTGGCAAAAGCCGTCGACGCTACCTGCAAAGTCGAAAACGTGGTCCTCGAAATCATTCGCGAGGATGAACCCTTGGGATCGATCAACACCGGCATCGCGGAGCTGAAGAAGCGGGGCTGGAATCTGCAATCCCTCGGCCGGTAACGTTCGAGGCGTTCGCCACAGCGAAAGCGATCCAGCCGCGCACTTGCCATGGCGTCGAGGCCGAATGCGCTGCGAATTGACAGCATGTTGCCTTGGGCAGCGCCGACGACATCGCGGTCGCGGTATTCGCGCCCGGAAACGCCAGCGGGAAGCTGCAGGTCGCACTGGTCAACGAGGTGCTCGCTGCCGGTGATCACCTTCTTCAGTTTCGCCCGGCACGGGTTCTCTGGCGGGCTGCCGCCGGTCCCGTGAAGGGATAGCGATGCCCATGCCGACCACCGCCAACGAGAAACCAGACCGAAAGAGGGGGAACCATGACGACATCGATCCAGACAAAAAATTCGCGTGCCAGCCGCCGCCAATTCGCGCTGCTTGCCTCATCGATCGTGCTCACGCTGGGCGCTCTTGCCCCTGCACCCGCCCATGCCCAACAGGTCGAGATTGCTTACGCAACCTTCCTCGACCCCAACAACAAGGCCGATCCGCGCGCCGCGGCACAGACGCGGATGATCGAGGCCTTCGAGAAGGCCAATCCGAACATCAAGGTCAAGGTTGTCATCGACCCCACCCAAAGCGCGTCGGCGCGGGCGCTTCGCAGCAAGTCGGATTCGCCAGATATTGCCCGCTTCGCCAACTGGTCGATTTCGGAAATCGTGGCCACGGGCTCGGTGCTGCAGCTCGACGACCTGCTGAAGCGCGACAACGTCAGCGAGACCGATTGGCTGATTCCGCTCGCCCAGACCAAGGTCGGCGGCAAGATCTACGGGATGCAGCAGGATTACCGTATCCCTGTGCTGCTCTATCGCAAGAGCCTGCTCGATAAAGCCGCTGTCACGCCGCCGAAGACTTGGGACGAGGCGTGCGTAGCCGGCGGCAAGCTGAACAAGGACGGCGTCACAGGCTATGCCATTCCGCTCGGATCGAGCGGCGGTGTCGGGGGCGCCCAGGCGTTGGCCGAGAACCTTTTCAGCTCGATGGTGACGGAATCCGGCGGTGACTATTTCGCGGATGACGGCCGCGCCTTCCAGGCGCCGCGCGAGGCCGTGATCCGGACTCTCCAGACCATTCGAGACATGTACGGCAAGTGCAAGGCGACGCCGCCGACAAACGCGCAGTTCGGGTACAGCGAAACCCATGACGGCCTGCGAGCCGGCACGATCGCGCAGGGAACCTTCGGCCTGTTCCGCTTCCGCGCCATCCAGTCCGGCGGAGCCGGCAACGACCTCGCCTGGGCGCCGCCGCCCGCCTTCGCGCCCGCCGGAAAGATGGTGACCTATGGCTTCCAGATTGTCGTCAACGCCAATTCTCCTCGGCGTGAGGCGGCGTGGGCCTTCACGAAGTTCATGACCAGCCCCGAAGCGCAGGCGATCGCAGCCGAAGGTGGCGAGGTGGTATCGCGCGCCTCTGCCTATCAGGCGCCCTATTTCAAGCAGCCGGAGGCGGCCAACCAACTCGCTTGGGCCGAATTGATCAAGGCGCGCGGCAAGATGGTCAACTATTCCGTGATCAGCTCAACCTTCAACCAGATCATCGGCGACGCCACGGTGCGAATGATTCTGCGCAATGGCACAGCCGAGGACGCCTACACCGAAATCGTCGCCAAATACGACGAGGCTCTGAAGAAGGCGCGGTAGCGATCACAGGCGGGATCCGGTGTGCTCGCGCTCCGGTTCCCGCAGCCAGCCCACCCAGGCCAGGTCAATGGGAGCTTCAAGGTCATGACAACCGAATTCGCTGGCCAGACCGCGATCGTCACTGGCGGCGCGCGCGGCATCGGTCTCGCCATCGTCAAGGAATTGCTGAATCGCGGCTGCCGTGTCTCGATCTGGGATCGCTCCTTCGAAGGCTTCGACATAGCGGCGGTAGACCGACGCGTCGTCGACGTGGCCGATACGGCAGCGGTCGCGGCCGCCTTCAGCGAGACGCTGGTTGCGCTCGGGCGCGTCGACATTCTGATCAACAATGCCGGGATCAACGGCCCCATCCACCGGGTCGAGGACTATCCGCCGGAGCATTGGGACAATGTGATCCGCATCGATCTCACCACTTCGGGCTTCACCTTCGACGCGACCGGCGGCCGGGCGACCTACTGAGATGGAACGGCCTCCAGTCCAGATCGCGGTCATCGGCGCGGGAGCGATCGGCCAGCGCCATGCCCGGTTATGCGCCAGCCATCCCGAATCCACGCTCCGTGCGATCGTTGATCCTGCGCCTGCCGCGATTGCTCTGGCCGACGAACTTGACGTGCCCGTCTTTGCCGACATCGAGAGCATGATCGCCGCAATCCGGCCCGAGGCCGTGATCGTCGCGACGCCGACTCCGCTGCACGAGTCAATCTGCGTGGCCGCTGCTGAGGCAGGGCTGCATCTCCTGGTCGAAAAGCCAATCTCTGCGGATATCCCGTCGGCACGCAGGATTATCGACGTCGCAGAGGCGAACGGAGTCTCACTCCTCGTCGGCCACCACCGAAGGCACAATCCGATTGTGGCGGCGGCCCGCGAAATCATCGGCGGCGGCGAGCTGGGGCGTCTGCTCGCCGTGAACATGCTCTGGGCCGTGCGGAAGCCGGACGCCTATTTCACGGTGCCTTGGCGCACACAACCCGGTGCCGGCCCGGTGCTGACCAATCTCATCCACGACATCGATCTGCTGCGCCATCTCTGCGGCGAGATTTCGGCTGTCACTGCCCATGTTGGGAACATGGGTCGCGGCTTGGCGATCGAGGACACGACCGCTGTCCTGATCCGTTTCGAGACCGGAGCGCTGGCGACGGTCACGGCCAGCGACGCAGCGCCTTCGCCCTGGTCTTGGGACGCAAACTCCGGTGAAAACCCGGCGATCCGAATGAGCCGAGCCAACTCGACGCGGTTTCTCGGCACCCAGGCGGCGCTTGAGTTCCCCGACCTGAGGATCTGGCGCCATGCCACGGGCGAGGAACCGAGTTGGAATGCCACATCGATCTCCGAGGAACGCCTCGTCACGCCGGCGGATGCCTATCATTCCCAATTGACGCATTTCTGCGCTGTGGTCCGCGACGGTGCCGCACCCGTCTGCTCGGGCGAAGACGGTCTCCGCACGCTCGCGGCGACCTCTGCGATCCTCCTGTCCGCGTCCGAGAATCGCACGATCGTTCCTGAGCAGGGCTGAGCCGTGCGTATCGCTCTGAGGCCTAACCTGACAAAGGCGCGCTTTGAGCGAACCACGCGATCTCGATGCCGTGACAGTACGGCGCTTCCTGGGAACGAAGCGGCTCTCCGCTCGGGAGTTGCTGCAGAACCGCGCGCCGGATGGACTCAGTCGATCCTGCCGTCAATGCCATGCGGGCGGAGATGAATCTCACCTCCGCCCGCGGCAACCATTATACCAGTTCGGCCAGGGACGCGGCATCGAACCCCTTCAAGGCCCCGTGATCGCCTCGTTCGACCTTCGCCACCCACTGGGGATCGCTCAGCAGTGCCCGGCCTACAGCGATCAAGTCGAACTCGTCCCGCTCCAGTCGCTCGACAAGGCGATCCAGGCTGGCCGAAGTCGATCCCTTGCCGGCGAAGGCGCTGTTCACAACATCGTTGTCGAGGCCTACCGATCCGACACCGATCGTCGCGGCGCCGGTCACCTTCTTGGCCCAGCCTGCGCCATTGAGCCCGTTCTCGCCGTCAATCTCCGGGAATTCCGGCTCCCAGAAGCGGCGCTGCGAAACGTGCAGGACATCGACCCCCGCCTCGACCAGCGGCCGCAGCCAGTTTTCCATCTCCGTCGGGGAGGCGGCGAGGCGCACGCTGAGATCCTGCTGCTTCCATTGGCTGACACGCAGGATAATCGGGAAATCGGGCCCCACCGCTTCGCGCACCGCGCCGACGATATCCACCGCGAAGCGTGAGCGGTCCTTTATCGTGAGCCCGCCATAGCGGTCGGTGCGCAGATTGGTGCCCGCCCAAAAGAACTGATCGATGAGATACCCATGGGCGCCGTGGATCTCGACCGTGTCAAACCCCATCCGTTTCGCGTCCGCCGCAGCCTTGGCAAAGGCTGCAACCGTGTCGGCGATGTCCTCCTCGCTCATAGAGACGCCGCGCGGGTCGCCCGGGGAATCAAGACCGGAAGGGCTCTCCACCGGCGCATCGGGCTCCCAGCCGTTGATGTAGCGGGTTGCGCCAGTGTGCCAAATTTGCGGGCCCATGCGACCACCCGCATCGTGGACAGCATCGATTACATTCTTCCACCCCGCCAGCGCCTTGTCGCCGTGAAAGAAAGGAATTCCGGCATCGTTACGCGATGC
Organism: Allobosea spartocytisi; assembly: GCF_014764685.1. Classification (NCBI taxonomy): domain Bacteria; kingdom Pseudomonadati; phylum Pseudomonadota; class Alphaproteobacteria; order Hyphomicrobiales; family Alloboseaceae; genus Allobosea; species Allobosea spartocytisi. The sequence goes on along the minus strand of NZ_JACXWY010000008.1, from coordinate 22,140 downwards.
CGGGCGGTCCACCACCGTTCCTTCGGACAAGATCAATCCGACATCGCCTTCCGCGCGCCGGCGATAATAGGCAGCGCTCGCCGGCCCCGGAATGCCTTCAGGGGAAAAAAGCCGTGTCATCGGCGCCATGACGATGCGGTTCTTCAGTTCGAGCGACCGGACGCTGAAAGGACGAAACAAGCTGCTGGTATCACGATGAGGCATGTCAGGGACTCCATTTCCAACTATGAAGCGCCTAAGTATAACTCGTATACCTAGCGTCAATTAGGCACTTGAAGTCGCCCTGGTATATCGAAGGAAACCTGGATGCTCGAATTGGAACCCCTCTGCTTCTCGTCGGCATGTCCTAGCCGGGCCTTGTTCGATCAGATCGCGGACAAGTGGTCGATGATGGTGTTGGTTGTGCTCGACGATGGACCGCAGCGGTTCAACGCCATCCGTCGCCGGCTGCAAGGCGTCACCCAGAAGGCGCTTACCCAGTGCCTTCGCCGGATGGAGCGCAACGGCTTGATCTCGCGGGAGGTCATCTCGCTGTCCCCAGTGGCGGTGCAGTATCAGATCACGCCGCTTGGTCGCACATTGCAGCAGCCGTTCCGGGCGCTGCACGAATGGACGCTCGAAAAGCTGCCGGAGGTCGATGCCGCGCGACAGGCGTTCGATGCCATGAACGGCCGACCGGCGCCGCACGAAGGAGCGTCGGCTTCCCGATCTGTCTGATCTTCCAACCTCGGCGTTTATACCCCCGACCGCGACCGGCGGCATGGCAATCAGGGCTTTCGAAAAGCCGCGATGTTCTCACGCAGCCACGCGCCGACCGATCGTGGAGCCTTGCCCGTCAGGTCTCGAAACGTCGCCGTCGTCTCGGCAAGCACCGACGCCAATGTCGCGCTCGTGCTTTTGGCCTGCGCGACACTCGCGCCAACTGTGGAGGCAGCTTGCCTGCGCGCGGTGGCTGGCGTTGGTTGTGGTGATCAGTGCGCCGCAGCCGAGCTGCCCTGCCCTTTTCGGGCGAACAGGATCGCAACCGCCGCGATGACCAGGATGACGCCGATGATCGCGAAGGTGTCGCTGAAGCCCATGACCAACGCCTGCCGCTTCACCGTTTTGCCCAGCGTGATGACCGCCTGACGCTGGGCCGCCGCATGATCGGAAACGCCGTGCGACATGAAGTAGCCCGTCATCTGGTCGAGGCGGCCCCGGACCTCGTCGCGGAAGGGGGTGACGGCCTGTCCGATGATGTTTGAATGGAACTGCTCCCGCTTGGTGATGATCGTCCCAAGCACGGCCGTGCCGACCGCGCCGCCAAGATTGCGGAGCATGTTGAACAGGCCCGATGCATTTGCCGCGTCCCTGGGCTGGATGCTCATCATCGCGATCGCCGTCAACGGCGTGATCACCATCGACTGGCCGACGGCACGGACGACATTGGGCCAGAACAGCTGGTCACCGGAATAGTTCAGCGACATATGCGTGTTCATGAAACATGAGCCGGCAAACATGGCGATGCCGACGAAGGTGATGTAGCGGATGTCGAAGCGTTTCATCAGCATCGGGACGAGCGGAATGAGGAGAAGCTGCGGGAGCCCGGTCCACGCCAGGACCATGCCGATCTGCTCGGCGTTATAGCCCTGCACCTGGCCGAGATATTGCGGCAGGACATAGACCGAGCCGAACAGGCCGAACCCGACCAGGACGTTCGACAGCGTGCCGACCGTAAAGTTGCGGTTCTTCAGCAGCGAGAGATCGACAAGCGGCTTCTTGACCGTCAGCTCGATCCAGACGAAGGCCGCCAAAAACGCGGCGGCGATCGCGGCGAGACGGACGATGAAGGTCGACTGGAACCAGTCCTCCTTGTTGCCTTCCTCGAGCAGGGTCTGCAGCGCCGAGAGGCCGATCGCCATCGTCGCGATGCCAGCCCAGTCGCCCTCCTTGAGAAGGCCCAGCTGTAACGGCTGCTTTTCGAGCGTCAGCGAGAGCGCAACCACCATCGCGACGCTGGGCAGCGTGTTGATGAAGAAGATCGTCTGCCAGCCGTAGTTCTCTGTGAGGTAGCCACCAATCGTCGGCCCGATCGCCGGAGCGAATGTCACCGCCAGCGCGAACATGGCCAGGCCCATCGGCTGCTGCGATTTCGGCAGGCGGGTCGCGACCATGGTGAAGGCCATCGGGATGAGCACGCCGCCGGCAAAGCCCTGAAGGCCGCGCATGGCGATCATCTCGCCGAGATTGCTGGCGAAGGCGCAGGCCATCGAGAACAGAGCGAACGCGATCGTGCTCCAGATCATGTAGAGCTTGAACGAGAAGACGCGGCTGAGAAAACTCGTCAGCGGAATGACGATGATCTCGCCGATCAGGTAGGAGGTCGAAATCCAGGCGCCGTTGTCGATGCCGGTGCCGATGCCTCCCTCGATATCGAGCAGCGAGGCATTGGTGATCTGAATGTTGAGGATCGCCATGAAGGCGCCGATGGCGCCCGCCGTGATCGCGATCCAGGTCGACAAGCTCGCCCTGTCCCCGGTTGACGGGGTCGATGGGGCAACGGCCGGCGTTTGCGTAGACATGGCCCAGCTCCTCGCAAGCCGGGCGCGCGGATTACCGCGCGTCCGCCACTGAATTGTTCTTGGAAACCTTGGTGTCGATCGTCGGAACGACCGACATGCCAGGTCGCAGGCTGCCGGCAAGGCTGTGGTCGGGATCGAGCACGATCTTGACCGGAACGCGCTGGACGACCTTGGTGAAATTGCCGGTCGCATTGTCGGGCGGAAGCAGGGCGAATTCCTGGCCGCTGGCCGGAGCGATGCTGTCGACATGCCCCTCCACCGTGACGCCCGGGAACATGTCGACCTCAATCTCGACCTTTTGACCGGGCTTCACATTGGTCAGCTGTGTTTCCTTGAAATTCGCGACGACATAGGCGTTCGCGACCGGAACAACGGCCATCAACTGTGTGCCTGCCTGGACATACTGGCCGACCCGAAGCGTCCGGTTCCCGACAATGCCGTCCACGGGAGCCAGAACGGCGGTATAGGACAAGTTGAGTTCGGCCTGGCGCTGAACGGCTTCGTCATGGGAGACCGTGGCCCTCGCCTGCGCCAGGTCGGCCTTGATCAGATCAACCTGCTTCTGGGCCTGGGCGAGCGAAGCGACATCGCGGTCGATCGCGGCGCGTGCCGCCGAAATCTTGGCGACCGCCGCCTGGGCGTTCTGCACGGAGCCATAGCCCGTCCTGGCGAGGTTGGCGTAGCGCTCGTTGTCCTGCTCGGCGAAATTCGCATTTGCCTTGTCGACCTCGACCGTCGCCTTGGCCGTATCGATCGCAGATTGCTGGGCCTCGAGCTGGGCCAGCTTGCTGACGACGGCGGCTCGGGCCGCTTCGACATCGGCCTTTGCCTGATCGAGCGCGACGCGGAAGTCTCGATCGTCGATCCGGGCAAGGGCCTGGCCGGCCTTGACCGGCTCGTTGTCGCGAACCAGCACCTCGGCGATATAGCCGGAGACCTTTGGAGCAATCGTGGTGCTGTCGGCCTTCACATAGGCATCGTCCGTCGAGATCTGAAAGCGACCGACGGTCCAATACCCGTGCCCCCAATAGCCGATGCCCACGAGCGCGATCAGTGCGACACCTCCCAGCGCCAGGCGGCGCAGGCCGTGCTTACCGTGAGCTTTTTCCCCTGGCGCCGATGACAAAGCAGAATCGGCCGGCTTTTCAACCGTGGTTGCCGGGACAACCCGCTCGCCAGGCACGGCCCGCTCGGCCTTGACGCGATCTTCATGTGTGCTCATCGATCCAGCTCCTACTGGGCGTCGCGATCGGGCGCTTCGTCATTTAGAAAATTGCTATTTTCCAAATAATCCTTACATTGCACGTGTCAACGAAATTTTGGAAAATAGTCATGCGCCAAAATCACGAGACGGTGAAGCGGTCCCGCGGACGCCCCCAGAAGCGGTGCGATGCCGACACGCTCCATCTCATCGTTGAAGCGGCCGATCGCGAATTTCAGTCGAAGGGCTATGCCGGCACGAGCATCATGACGGTGGCGCAGCGCGCCGGCGTCTCGACCAAGACGCTCTACAAGCTCGTCGCCACAAAGGCGGAATTGTTCGAGCGCACGATCCAAGATCGCATTGGCCGCTTCCTGCTCGACGTGGTCGACGACGTCAGTGACGATCCGCGGGCCGCGCTCGAGCACATCCTGTTTGCATTCGGCGTCCTGACGCTGAGCCCGGAGACCATCGCGATCACGCGGCTCGTCATCAGCGAGTGCGAGCGGTTTCCCGAGGTCGCACGGGCTTTCTACCAATCAGCCATCATGCCCGTGAACGGGATCATTGAAGCCTGGCTGACGCGGCAGAAGGACAAAGGTCTCCTGCGCTTTGACGATGTCCATATCACCTCGGGCCTGCTGCGCGGCATGATGATCATGGAGCCGCAGCGCACTGCGATGATGGGGCAGCGAAGCGCTCCGCATCGCGATGAGATTGCACTGCGGGCGAGACAATGTGCGGATGTCTTTTACAATGGCTGCAAGGGGCCAACTGCAGACATCCGATAGCTGCCATCTGGCGGACGTAGCACGCCAGCTACATTATGATCTCTGAGCGCCACGCGCAATGGCTGCTTATCACGGCAGGTTCTCGCGCAGCACGATCTCGATATTGGGCCGTGCCGTCCCCTCCGGCGGGTGGCGGCCCGCCCGGATGTTGGCGAAGATGGAGACGCAATCCATCAGCGCCGCCTGCGGATTCTGGTTGATGACGGCATCCATCACCCCGTCGATCAGGAGGCTACGCGTCTCCGGCGTCAGCCCGTGGCCGACGAAGACCACGTCGTTCTGCCGGCCAGCCTCCTTCAGGGCGCGTGCAATTCCCTCCGGCCCGCCACCGATGTTGTAGATGCCCGCCAGATCGGGATGCCGGGCGAGCAGCATCTTGGTCTGACGGTAGTTGCGCGCCTCCTCGTCATGGCCCTCGCGCAGCCCGACGACCTCTATCGCTGGGTAACGTTCCCGAAAGAGGTAGAGAAAGCCCATTTCGCGCTCTTCATGGGCGCGGTAGCTCAGGCTGCCGGCGATCATCGCCACCTTCGCGGGCCGTGATCCGATGAAGCGCGCGATGAGCTGCCCGGCCGTCCGCCCGGCTGCGCGATTGTCCAGCCCGACATAGGCGACGCGGCGCGTATTGGCGATATCGGAGATCAACGTCACAGTTGGCACGCCGCGCTCCGCGAGCCAGTCGACGGCCTCGCGCACCATGGGATGCTCGATCGCCATGAAGGCGATGCCTTCAACCTCGCGACCGACCGTCCGAAGATGCTGTGCGAGCAGCTCGGGATTGAAGCTGTCGATGTGGTCAAGCCGCGCGCGGATATTGAAGGACGCGAGTCGCTCGCGCGATTCCACCACGAGCCGGCCGAGCCCGGCGAGAAAGCGGTTACTGCCAGCCGGCAACAGGAAGGCGAGGCGCAGCGGTTTCAGCGCACCGGCAGGCAAGGCCGCATCCAGTACATAACCGAGATCGGCGGCCGCCCTGAGGACCCTCTCGGTCGTGACCGGCCGGACGCCCGGACGCCGGTTCAGCACACGGTCCACGGTCGCGGTCGAGACGCCAGCGAGCCGCGCCACATCGACGACCGTGGCCAGCTGACGCCGCCGATGCGGATCGACCACGGTCACAGTCGGTTCGGGTGGATGCTTAGCGACATCCGAATCCATCAAAAACCATCAGTATTTGAGTTTGACGACGATCATTCTGCCTTTCTATCGTTCCCCCCAAGATCAAGACAAGGCTCATCGAGGGCCATTCGGGAGGATGACATGACCAAAGTGACTCGTCGGACGATTCTGCGCGGCGCCACCATCGGCGCGGCTTTGCCGCTGATTGGAGCGCCCCTCGTCGCCCGGGCCGCCGAGATCGAGCTGAAGTATGGCAACAACCTGCCCCTGAGCCACCCGCTCAACATCCGCTCGCAGGAAGCCGCTGACCGCATCGCCAAGGAGACGAACGGGCGCGTCGAGATCAAGATCTTCCCGAACAATCAGCTGGGTGGCGACACCGACATGCTGAGCCAGGTCCGCAGTGGCGGCATCACCTTCTTCACCCCCTCGGCGCTTGTCATCGCGACGCTGGTGCCGGTCGCGGCGATCAATGCCGTGGGCTTCGCTTTCTCCGACTATGATCAGGTCTGGAAGGCGATGGACGGCCCCGTCGGCGCTCATGTCCGGCAGGCGATCGAGAAGGTGAACCTCTACGCTTTCGAGAAGATGTGGGATAACGGCTTCCGCCAGATGACGACCTCGGGTCGGCCGATCGAGAGCGCCAAGGACATGGCCGGCCTCAAGATCCGCGTGCCTGTCAGCCCGCTGTCGATCGCGATGTTCAAGGCGCTCGATGCGTCGCCGGCGAGCCTCCAGTTTTCCGAGGTTTATTCCTCGCTTCAGACGAAGATCGTCGATGCGCAGGAAAACCCGCTGCCGATCATTCAGGTCGCCAAGCTCTACGAGGTGCAGAAGAGCTGCGCGGTCTCCAACCACATCTGGGACGGCTTCTGGTTCATCGCCAATGGCCGCGCCTGGCGCGGCCTGCCGCCGGACGTGCAGAAGATCGTGGCCGCCGCGATCAACGATGCCGGCGTGGCCCAACGCAACGACATCAAGAAGCTCAACGAGACCGTCCAGGCCGATCTGCAGTCGAAGGGTCTCACGTTCAACAAGACCGACCCAAACTCCTTCCGTGCCAAGCTGCGCGACTCTGGCTTCTACAAGGATTGGCAGGAGCGCTTCGGCAAGGAGGCCTGGGACCTGCTTGAAGGCTCCGTCGGCAAGCTCGCCTGAGCACCGCGACCCGATCGAGAGGCTGACGAATGGATGTGCACAGCGCAACGCTGCAGGAGCCTGCGCGCCTGCCCCTGACGGGACTGGCGCGAGCGGCCGACAGGTTCGAGCGCGGCCTCGGCGGACTGGTCGAGCTCGTCGCGGCGGTGATCGTGCTCGCCGAGATCGTCATTCTTGGTGCCGGCGTGACCGCCCGCTACGTCTTCCACGCGCCGCTGGTCTGGGCGGACGAGCTCGCCTCGATCCTGTTCCTGTGGCTGTCGATGCTCGGCGCGGTGATCGCATTGCGCCGTGGCGAGCATATGCGCATGACCGGCCTCGTCAGCCGCGTCTCGCCCGGCACCCGCGCGGTGCTCGAGGCGCTCGCCGTCACCGCCGCGATCGCTTTCCTGCTGATGATCCTGCCGCATGCGCTGGAATATGCCGAGGAAGAGCATTTCATTGTCACGCCGGCGCTTGAGGTGAGCAATGCCTGGCGCGCCGCCGCCTTGCCGCTCGGCACGAGTTTGATGCTGATCGTCGCCTGCCTGCGCCTGATGCGCCTAGGCGCGCTCAAGCCCATTCTTCTGGCCATTGCGGTCACGGCGGCGTTCGTCGCCCTGTTCTGGCTCGCCGGCCCAATGCTGAAGCCGCTCGGCAAGCTCAACCTGATCGTCTTCTTCGTCGGCGTCGTCGCCCTCAACGTCTTCTCCGGCGTGCCGATCGCCTTTTCCTTCGCCCTCGCCACCTTCGGCTATCTCGCCTGCACGACCTCGACACCGATGCTCGTCATGGTCGGACGGCTCGACGAGGGCATGAGCCATCTCATCCTGCTCGCCGTCCCGCTCTTCATCTTCCTCGGCGCCCTGATCGAGATGACCGGCATGGCGCGCGCCATGATCCAGTTCCTCGCCTCGCTGCTCGGCCATGTCCGCGGCGGGCTGTCCTATGTGCTGATCGGCGCGATGTATCTGGTCTCCGGCATCTCCGGCTCGAAGATCGCCGACATGGCCGCGATCGCCCCGGTGCTCTTCCCGGAAATGCAGAAGCGCGGCGCCAAGCCCGGCGACCTCGTCGCGCTGCTCTCCGCCACCGGCGCCCAGACCGAGACCATCCCACCCTCGATCGTGCTGATCACCATCGGCTCGGTCACCGGCGTCTCGATCGCCGCGCTGTTCACCGGCGGCATGCTGCCGGCGCTGATACTGGGCATCGCGCTCTGCTTCGTCGTCTGGTGGCGCTATCGTGGAGAAGATCTGAGCCATGTGGTCCGGCATTCGAGCCGCGAGATCGCCAAGCTCTGCCTCATCGCGCTCCCCGCGATTGCCTTGCCCTTCGTCATCCGCGCCGCGGTCGTCGAAGGCGTTGCCACCGCGACCGAGGTTTCGACCATCGGTATCGCTTATGCCGTGCTGGCGGGGCTCCTGATCTATCGGCAGTTCGATGTCCGCCGCCTCGGCAAGATGCTGGTCGACACGGCCTCGCTCACCGGCGCGATCATCTTCATCGTCGGCTGCGCCACCGCGATGGCCTGGGGGCTGACGCAATCGGGCTTCTCGCAGGATCTGGCCCGCGCCATGTCGTCGGTGCCCGGCGGAGGCTGGGGCTTCCTGGCGATCTCGATCCTGGCCTTCATCATTCTCGGGAGCGTGCTGGAAGGCATCCCGGCGATCGTGCTGTTCGGGCCTCTGCTCTTCCCTATCGCCAAGCAAGTTGGCGTGCACGAGGTCCATTATGCCATGGTCGTGGTCTTCGCGATGGGCATCGGCCTGTTCGCCCCGCCTTTCGGCGTCGGCTATTACGGCGCCTGCGCCATCTCCAAGGTCAATCCCGACGACGGCCTCAAATACATCTGGGGCTACATGCTGGCCTTGCTGATCGGCCTTGTCGTGGTCGCCGCCTTCCCTTGGCTCTCCACCGGCTTCCTGAAATTCTGAACTGCTTGCATCGAGGTCATCACCATGAGCCGCTTTTTCGGCCAGATCCGCCAGGCCGGCTATGTCGTGCCTGATATCGAGGCCGCGATGGATTACTGGAGCCGCGTACTCGGCGTCGGCCCCTTCTTCTACAATCCCAAGGTTCCGATCCGGAATTACCGCTACAAGGGCGAGACCCATGAGCCGCACAATTCCGTGGCACTCGCCAATTCAGGGCCGCTCCAAATCGAACTGATCCAGTGCCGCAACGACGTGCCGTCGATGTACAAGGACTTCACCGATGCCGGCCATAGCGGCCTGCAGCACGTCGCCTACTGGACGTCGGATTACGACGCGGATCTTGAGCGGCTGCTGGCGGAAGGCTTCAAGCCGGTGATGAGCGGCGAGGTCGGCGAGCGCGGCCGCTTCATCTATTTCGATACGCATTATCACCCGGGCACCGTGATCGAGCTGTCGGAAGTGGCGGGGCCCAAGGGCGAGATGTTCCGGTTGATCCGCGAGGCGTCTGAAGGCTGGGACGGCAAGGATCCGGTACGGCCCTTCCCCGATCTCACGAAGCTTGCCGCAGCAAACCGGTGACGCGGGCATGATGAACCATGACCGTTTCGAAGCCAGCTACCTGATCGAGACGCCGCTCGATCCCGCGCGCGTCGCCGAGATTATGGCCGGCGAGCAGTCAAGCGGTACCTTCACCCGTGTCGCTGGCGAAACCGACGAATTGCGCAATCGTACGCGGGCCGTTGTCACACAGGTGGAGGAGTTCGCGCCCGCCGCGACGCCGAGCCTTCCCAATGCCTGGCTCGCCCGCAAAGGCGTCTCTGGCCCTTATCGGCGGGCTCAGGTCTCCATTTCGTTCCCGGTCTCGAATGTCGGCGCCAATCTGGCCACGCTCGCCTCGATCGTCGCCGGCAATCTCTTCGACCTCGGCGAGACCACCGGGCTGCGTTTGGACAGCATCCGTCTTCCTGAGAGCTATCGCCGGCGCTTCGCGCTGCCTGCGCAGGGCATCGCCGGCACCCGCAGGCTCACCGGCGTGGACGCGGGCCCGCTGGTCGGCTCGATCATCAAGCCCAATGTCGGATTGAGCCCGGATGAGACCGCCGAGCTCGTGTCGAAGCTCTGCGCCGCCGGCCTCGACTTCATCAAGGATGACGAGATTTCAGCCAACCCGGACCATGCGCCACTCGCCGAACGCATCCCGGCGGTGATGGCGGCGGTCCGCCGCCATGCTGACCGAACCGGCAAGCAGGTCATGATCGCGTTCAACATCACGGACGAGACCGACGCGATGAGGCGCCATGCCGATCTCGTGGCGCGCGAAGGTGGCACCTGCGTGATGGCGAGCCTGAACTGGTGCGGCTTCTCCGGCATAGAGACCTTGCGCCGCTCGACCGATCTTGTCTTGCACGGCCATCGCAATGGCTATGGCGCGGTCTCACGCCATCCCTGGCTCGGCATCTCCTTTCAGGCTTATCAGACGCTCTGGCGACTGGCTGGCGTCGACCACATGCATGTCCATGGCGTGCAGGGTAAATTTGCGCAGGAGGACGAAGAAGTCGTCTCCTCAGCACGCGACTGCGTGACGCCGCTGACCGAAGACCTAGATGACCGGGTCCTGCCCGCCTTCTCCTCCGGCCAATGGGCCGGAACGGCGCAGCCGACCTGGGATGCGATCGGCCATGCCGATCTCCTGTTCATGGCAGGCGGCGGCATCCTGGCGCATCCGGGCGGGCCGGCCGCCGGCGTCGCCAGCATCCGCCAGGCCTGGGCGGCGGTGGCCGCGGGCGTGTCATTATCCGAGGCAGCGCAAAGGCAGCCGGAACTGAAGCAGGCACTCGATACTTTCGGCGCCAAACTGTGCTGACCCCGAGATGACAATCCCGCCCTTCTACGGTTGGTTCGGTGACGACTTCACCGGCGCAACGGACACCCTCGCCATGCTCGCCGAGCGCGGCTTTCGGGCGCTACTCTTTCTCGGCATTCCCACCCCGGAGCAACTGGCCTCTGCCGGACCTCTCGACGCGGTTGGAATCGCGGGTGCCACCCGCTCGATGCCTCCAACCGAGATGGGGCCCGTGCTCGACACCGCCGGCCGCTTCTTCGCGCAGCTCGGCGTGCGGATCATGCACTACAAGTGCTGCTCCACCTTCGATAGCGCCCCTCACGTCGGCAACATCGGTGCCGCCGTCGCGGCGTTGAGGCCGCATTTTCCGGAAGGGCCTATCTCGATCATCGGCGGGCAACCCAATCTCGGCCGCTACTGCCTTTTCGGTCATCTCTTTGCTGCGGCCGGCGATGGTGAAGTCTACCGGATCGACCGGCACCCGACGATGAGCCGTCACCCCGTCACGCCGATGGTTGAGTCCGATCTGAGGCGGCATCTCGGGCTTCAAGGCTTCGGATCGATCAGCCTCGTGGACTACAGGGCCCTGGAAGGCGCAGGACCAGCGAATATTCTGGATCGGGACATCATCCTCTTCGATGTGTCACGCGAGAGCGACCTCACAGTGATCGCCCATCGGCATCGGAAGTCTCTCGATGCCGCGCCTGGACTGTTCGTAGGTGCGAGTTCGGTTGCGCGGATGGCGGCGCAACTCTTGGGGGGGGCGGGGGAGCCGGCTGCGTCGCAGCCTGTTGCGCGATCGTACGGCCCTGTGCTTGCGCTGGTCGGTTCCCTCTCGCCCGTCACGCGAGCCCAGGTCGAAACCGCGAGCGGCTTCGCGCATCTGCCTGTCGATGCCGACCGGCTGCGCGACGAGCCATCCTATGGGCAGACGCTCTCTGAGCAAGCCCTGGAACTCCTCGCCGTCGGCGACACCATGCTCGTCACGGGGCCACCTGACGGCGCTCCGGGCGATCCGCGCTCCGTCGCACGGGAGACCGGCCGTCTGATGCGCAGAATCATGGACCGTGCCCGAATCTCACGCCTCGTCGTCGCCGGCGGAGACACCTCCACTCTCGCAATCAAAGCGCTCGACATCTGGGGCCTATCTTACCGGGCCCCGCTGGTTGATGGAGCACCGCTTTGCCGCGCCCATAGCGCAGTTCAACAGTTGGATGGTTTGGAAGTTGTCTTGAAGGGTGGTCAGATGGGTCCAGTCGATTTCTTCCAGTTGGCTTCAAATTGAACGCCCATCTGCATCAGTCGCCTTCACACGGCGCTTCACGAGCAACTCCAGGACTGTTTTTGGTTTGATTTGGCTGGCGAAGTCACAGTGCCACAAGCTGACGTTGAAGGACCGCCCGGCAGCAGACGGTCTCAGCTTCAAGTCACCGGCGATGTTTTCCGAACGTGATCGATGAAGCGTGTAGCGGGCTCGGCACCAGCCGGCGGCCTGGACAATAGAGAAACGAGCGCTCTCCGATCGACCGCAATTCAGGCGGGGATCGGCGGCGGTTAAGTAGTGAAAGTGGAGTTTGGCATGCCGTCTCGGGCGATGATGAGAACTATGTCTGCTCCATAGTCCTCTACATTGAGAGCGGGGACATCGGCACCGCAGGAACGAGATCACTTCCGTCTGTCCAGACTATTGGATGCGAGGCCGAGGTTCGCGCAAAGCCCGGCATGGAAGACGAGCTGCGCAAGGCTACGCTCCCGCTCGTGGCGCAGGTTCGCAACGAGCCCCACAACCTGATCTACACGAGGATCGTACCGCGCCCGGCCATTTCATCTTCTACGAGATCTTCGCCACCGAGGCGGATTTCCAGGCGCGCAACGCGACGCCGCACGTGCAAGCCTGAGTTCGCGCGCCTGCCCGAACTCGCAGAAGGCGGTGTCGCGGTCACGCATATGCAGATGCTCTCCGAAGCAAAGCGAGACCAGAACGACAAAGCATCGATTGGCAGGAGAACGGGGCCCGCTCTCCTGCCCACAGAGCAGATTTGGCGCAGACTCACTGTCTGTTTCCCATTCGGCGCGGTCATTCGAAAAGGTGGAATCCTCAGGGCCGCCTCGCGCCACAACGCGGCCTGCGTCCTCTCAGCAGGCGCGCGCTGAGGGACTTTGGCGCATTGAGCTCAACTGGCGTGGGGCGACCGTTCCATCGATCGCCAAGCTTGCAGCCGGTCGCCTGGAATGCTAGTGCACTTGTATACAAGAAGACGTTATCAAAATGATCTAGGGTGGAAATGGAGCCTATTGCCGTCAGCGTCGCGCGGCCGCACGCGCTCAGCCTGATTTCAGGCTCGCGGCCGGATCCCGGACCGGGTGAAGTGAAGCTGCGTGTCCGTCGCGCCGGAATCTGCGGCTCCGACATGCATATTCTCCACGGCTCCAATCCCTTTGCCCGCTATCCCCGCATCATCGGCCATGAATTCGCCGGCGAGATCACCGCGATCGGCGAAGGCGTCTCGGCGCTCGCGATCGGCGATCATGTCGTTGCCGATCCGGTCGTCTCCTGCGGCCATTGCTATCCCTGCCGCCGCGGCCGGCCCAATGTTTGCGCCACACTCGAGGTCATCGGCGTCCATCGCGACGGCGGCTTCAGCAGCGAGGCGATCCTGCCGGCGAAGAACGCAGTGAAGGTTTCGCGCGACCTGTCATTTGCCGTGGCAGCCCTGGCCGAGCCGCTTTCGGTCGCCGCCAACGTGCTGACCGCGACGGGCTGCGATGCCGAGGATACCGTGCTGGTCTATGGTGCCGGAACCGTCGGCGTCACGGTGCTGCAGGTCGCCAGGCTGAAAGGCGCCCGCTGTATCGTCGTCGATATCGACGAAGCGCGGCTGGAGCGTGCCAAGGAATTCGGCGCCGATCACACCATCCACTCCCCTTCCCGCTCCGTTCCCGAAGCCGTGAAAGCGGAAATGGACGGCCTCGGCCCTTCGGTGGTGATCGATGGCGCCGGCATCCCGGCCTTGCTGGAGGAAGCCTGCAGGGTCGCCAGCCCCGCCGGCCGCATCGGACTGCTCGGCTTCTCGCCGGCACCCTGCAATGTCAGCCAGCAGGACATCGTTCGGAAGGAGCTGTCGCTCTTCGGCTCGCGCCTGAACCGGCGGCTCATTCCCGAGGTCGTGAGCTGGCTTGAAAGCGGCCGCCTCGATCCGGCAGCCATGATCACGCAGACCTTCGCCGCACGCGATGCGCGCGCGGCCTTCGATTTCGTCGAGACGCATCCCGATCGCCTGCTCAAGGTCCAGCTCGCCTTCGACGAATAAACCCGGCCTGACCGGGCCCCGCTTACAGGAAAGGGAGAGAAACAATGTTGTCCAAGCGCGGAATCATGAAATCGCTTTGCGGTATCGCGGCGGTGGGGCTGTTCGGCATGGCCACGCTCGCCTCCGCACAGGCGCAGAACGCCCCCGGCATTCTCCAGAGCATCCTCCAGCGCGGCACGATCCGCATCGCCGTTCTCGGCAGCCTGCCGCCCTATAGCCGCGTGATGCCCAATGGCGAGCCCGAAGGCTACGATATCGACATCGCCAAGCGGCTCGCCGAGGCGCTGAAGGTCAAGCCGGAATTCATCATCTCGGACATCCCGGCGCGCGTCACCGCCCTGCAGACCCGCAAGGCGGACGTCACGATCGCGGACTTCACCCGCAACGTCGAGCGCTCGACCTCGATCGCCTTCACCAACCCCTATCTCGTCACCACGATGCGCCTGCTCTTGCCGGCGAACAGCCCGTACAAGACCATCGCCGAGGCCAACGAGGCCGGCATCCGCGTCGCGATCTCGCGCGGCGGCACCGCCGAGCGCGCCGTCCCGGCCAATATGCCCAAGGCCCAGATCATCCGCTTCAACACCCAGGCGGACGAGCTCAACGCCGTGTTGACCGGCCAGGCCGACGCGATGGCCGAGGACAATTTCTACAACGGCAACGCGATCAAGGAGAATCCGGGCAAGCTGCGCGAGGCCGAGGGCGACCTGGCCCGCGCCGAAATCGCCATCGGCCTGCCGGCCGGCGACGCGGACTGGCTGCGCGTGCTCAACCTCTTCGTCGATCAGTTCAATGCGTCGGGCGACAACAAGAAGCTGTTCCAGAAGTGGTTCGGCTTCGAGCAGCCGCCGATCCAGGCGAAGTACTGAGTTCGCACATGCGGCGACGCCCTCGCGGGCGTCGCTCTTCCGCCGCGGAGTGCATCGGCGCCAGTTGAGCCGATGCCGGACAGGAAGGCCTGATCGGTGCCCTATTATTTCTCGTTTCGCAGCATCTATCCGTATCTCGGCGATCTCGCTGCCGCAGCTCAGGCGACGCTGCTGCTGTCCGTGCTCGCGATCGTGCTGAGCGTCGCCATCGGCTCCGGCGTCGCGCTGATGCGCCGCTCGGATTCGCGGCTCCTGCGCTTTACAGGCGGGCTCTATGTCGAGGTGATGCGCAACACGCCGCTGCTGGTCATCCTTTACATCGTCTATTTCGCGCTGCCGCAGCTCGGCCTGCGCATGTCGCCCTTCAATTCCGCGCTGATCGGGCTGACGCTGAACAGCGCCGGCTATATGGCCGAGATCATTCGCGCCGGCCTCGTCGCCGTGCCGCCCGGCCAGTTCGAGGCCGCAGCCTCGCAAGGCTTCACGCGCGTTCAGCTCTACCGCCACATCGTGCTGCCGCAGGTCTTCCGCACCATCTACGCCCCGCTCGGAAACCAGTTCATCGCCGTCATCCTCGCGTCGTCGCTGGCCTCGGCCGTCGCGGTCGAAGAGGTCGCGTCCTGGATGCAGACGGTCGGCTCCTCCTCCTTCCGCTTCTTCGAGACCTTCGTCATCGCGGCAGTGGTCTATCTCGTGCTCTGCCAGATCGTGAACCTCGGACGCATCGCCATCGGGCGCTGGCTGTTCCGCCAGCCGGAGGCCTATCGATGAGCGCGCAACTGCTCACCTACATGCCGCTGCTGCTGAAGGCGGCGCTCGTCACCATCTGGCTGTCCTGGCTCGCCCTGCTGATCGGCGCGGTCGGCGGCACGTTGATCGCGCTTGCCAGGATGTCCACGCTTCTGCCGCTGCGGCTGCTGGCTCTGCTGTTCACGGAGTTCTTCCGCTCGATCCCGATCCTGATCGTGCTGTTCTTCGTGTTCTTCGGCATGCCGCTGGTCTTCGGGATCGATCTGTCTCCGTTCACCGCAACGACGGTCGCGCTAGCGCTCCATGCCAGCTCGACCATGTCCGAGGTCATCCGGGCCGGTCTCGAAAGCGTCGGCAAAGGCCAGTGGGAAGCGGCCCGCGCGGCCGGCATGACCTATTGGCAGATGATGCGCCACGTCATCGTGCCTCAGGCGCTGCGTGTCATCCTGCCGCCCTCGGTCGGCGTCTATATCGCGACGCTGAAGGAATCCTCGCTCGCCTCGATCATCGGCTATGTCGAGCTGACCAAGACCGGCCTCCTGATCCGCGAGACCATGGGCTCGAGCTTCGTGCCGCTGCTCCTGCTGGCGCTGATCTACTTCCTCATCAATTACGGCATCTCGCTCGGCGGGGCTGCGCTCGAACGGCGCTTCCACGTCAACACCCGCCTCATGACGGCCGGAGCAGGAAAATGACCGACACCGTTCTCAAGTTCGACCATGTCGTGAAGCGCTTCGGGGACAGGACGATCCTCGACGGCGTCTCGACCACCGTGCAGGCCGGCGAGATCGTCTGCTTCATCGGCCCCTCCGGCACCGGCAAGTCGACGCTCCTGCGCTGCGTCAACGGGCTCGAGACCATCGAGGGCGGCAACATCCTCTTCGAGGGCAAGGCCGTGCAAGCCAAGCAGCGCAGCATCATCGACGTGCGCCGCCGCATCGGCATGATCTTCCAGCACTTCAATCTCTACCCGCATCTGACGGCGCTGGAGAACGTCATGCTGGCTCCGGTCGTCGTCCATGGCGAGGACCGCAAGACCGTCGAGGAACGGGCGCGAGGCCTGTTCGAGAAGGTCCGGCTGTCGCACCGCATCAACGCCTATCCGGCGCAGATGTCCGGCGGCGAGCAGCAGCGCGTCGCCATCGCCCGCGCGCTCGCGACCAATCCGCATATCCTGCTGTTCGACGAGCCGACCTCGGCGCTGGACCCGGAGACCGTCGGCGAAGTGCTGGCCGTGATGCGCGACCTTGCCGTGGAAGGCCGGACCATGCTGGTCGTGACGCACGAGATCCGCTTTGCGGCCGATGTCGGCACGCGCATGGTCTTCCTGGACGGCGGCAAGATCGTCGAGGAGGGCAACCCGCGCGAGATGCTGGCGGCCCCAAAGAGCGAGCGCGCCAAGCGCTTCCTCAGCACCATCAGCAACGCCGCGCATTGACGCCCAATGGTCGTGGTCCCGAAAGCCGAGAGCCGCTGGACCGTCACCCAGGTCTATGACGACCTGAGCGGGCGCATTCTCACGGGCCAGTTGCGGCCGGGAGAGGCGCTGTCCGAGATCAAGATGGCGGCGCATTACGGCCTGAGCCGGACACCGGTCCGCCAGGCCTTTCACCGCCTTTCCGTCGAGGGCTTGCTCTCCATCGTCCCTCAGGTCGGCAGCTTCGTCGCGCCGATTCAGCTATCGGCCGTTCGCGATGCGCAATTCGTGCGGCAAACCGTGGAATGCCGCGCCGTGCGCAGCGCCGCCCTCGCCACGGGCCACGAGAAGGAGCGTGTGCTGAATGGCCTGCTGAAGGAGCAGGCCAGGATCATCACCCGCCGCGACCATTACGGCTTCTTCAGCTCCGATGAGGATCTGCATCGAGCGCTCATGCTGATCGCCGGGCATCCGCATGTCTGGGATTTCATTCTCTCGATGAAAACCCAGCTCGACCGCCTGCGCTATCTCTCGCTGGAGAGCCAGGAATGGCTCGAAATGATCTTCCACCAGCATGAGCAGCTGGTGAAATGCGTGCTCGCGCATGATGCCGATGGTGCCGTGGCGCTGATGGAGACCCATCTGCACAGCGCCTCGCTGGCGCTCGAGAAGATCGCCGTCGATCACGCCGAATTCTTCGAGGATTCGCCTCCCCAGCCCGGCGGCACGCCGCCGAAATCCCCTTGAACATGCCTATCTGAGAAAGCGCGAGACCATGGAACAGACCTGGCGGTGGTGGGGCCCCAACGACATCATCCCCCTCGATCACATCCGGCAGACGGGCGCGACCGGGCTGGTGACGGCACTGCATGAGGTGCCGGCGGGCGAAGTCTGGACACGCGAGCAGATCCGCGATCGGTTCGATGCCATTGCCGCCAGGCCCGAGCTTGGCCTGCGCTGGAGCGTCGTCGAGAGCCTCTGGATCCATGAGAAGATCAAGCTGGCGGCTGATGATGTCGAGCCGCTCTACGAGCGCTTCCGCCAGTCGATGGTGAACCTCGCCGAGGCCGGCGTGCACATCATCTGCTATAATTTCATGCCGGTGCTCGACTGGGCCCGGACCGTGCTGCGGCACAAGCTGCCGAGCGGCGCCATGGCCCTGCGCTTCAACGCGCATGAATTCGCGGCCTTCGATTGCTTCATGCTCCGGCGCGAGGGTGCGGAGGCCGACGTCTCGCCCGAAGTGATGGCCCGCGCCAAGGAATGGTACGACGCCTCGACGCAAGCCGACCGCGACCGCCTTCTCGCCACGATCATGGCCGGCTTGCCGGGCGCCTATGACCGCTACGACATCGAGGGTCTGCGCGTCATGTTGAAACGCTATCACGGCGTCGGCCGCGAGCAGCTCCGCGACAACCTGATCCGCTTCCTCAAGGCGATCATCCCGACCGCCGAAAAGGTCGGCATCCGCATGGCGATCCACCCGGACGATCCGCCTCGTTCTCTGCTGGGCCTGCCCCGCATCGCCGGCTCGATGGAGGATTTCGAGGCGATCCTCAGTGCGGTCGACAGCCCCTCCAACGGCCTGACCTTCTGCACCGGTTCGCTCGGGGCCAATCCGAAGAACGATCCCGTCGCGATCGCCGAGCGCTTCGCCGATCGGATCCATTTCGCCCATCTGCGCAACGTCGCCAACGATCCCGACGGCTCCTTCATGGAAGCCGACCATCTCGGCGGCGATACCAACATGGTCGCGGTCATCCGCGTCCTGCTGCGCGAGCAGGCCAGGCGCAAGGCCGCCGGACAGGCCGACTGGCGCATCCCCTTCCGCTCCGACCACGGCCATGAATTGCTCGACGATATTGGCAAGCCGACCTTCCCGGGCTACCCGGCGATCGGCCGCATGCGCGGCCTCGCCGAATTGCGCGGCGTGATGACGGCGCTGGCCGACGAGCACGGGTGGCCGCTATGAGCGCGACCGGGAAGATCCTTGCCGGCAAGACCGCCTGGGTGACGGGGGCCGCCAGCGGCATCGGGGAGGCCACGGCGCTCGCCTTGAGCCGAGCCGGCGCGACCGTCGCGCTGACCGGCCGGCGTCTGGAGCCGCTAGAGCAGCTTGCCGCGCGCATCGCGAGCGAAGGCGGCGAAGCGATCGTCGCCCCCGCCGACGTAGCCGATGTCGCGGCTATCGAGCGCGCGCTCGCGCTCCTCGTCGGCCGCTCGCTGGACATCGTCGTCAGCAATGCCGGCACGAACATTCCCGACCGCTCCTGGTCCAAGCTGACGCCGGATTCGGTCGACCTGCTGCTCGATGCCAATCTGCGCGGCGCGCTCCAGCTCTCGCGGGCGGTGCTGCCGGTGATGCAGGCGCAGGGCGGCGGCGTCCTCATCCATATCGGCTCGCTGGCGGCGCATGTCCTCAGCGCCGGCCCCGGTCCGGTCTATACGGCCGCCAAGAGCGGTGTCGTCGCCATGAGCCATGCGATCAATATCGAGCACGGGGTGCACGGCATCCGCTCCTGCGTACTCTCGCCGGGCGATACGCTGACGCCGTTGATGGACAAGCGGCCAGTCAAGATGAGCGACGAGGTGCGGGCCCGGATGCTTCGCCCCGAGGATATCGCCGGCCTCGTGCTGCACGTCGCGACACTGCCGCCGCATGTCTGCGTCAACGAGATCATCGTGACGCCGACATCGCTCGTCTGACATCCGCCGAGCGCGGAGGGGCCGATATGGCCCGCTACAAAGCAGGTAGCTTGCGCCACTTCTGGACATTGGCTTCCTGTCCGAAACCGGACGTTCACAAGCCCTGCGTTCTGCCGAGAGGGGCCATGCCGGCTGGATGTCCGACGCGGAACGAGACGATCAGCTATTCCGGCCGCCCGGACTTCGCCAACGCCGCCAACTGCACCTAGGTGATGCCAGTGCGGGGTTAGCCTGCACGGACCTGTAGGCGGCGTTGCAGGCTTCGTCATGGCGACCGCGCGCAGCAGATGGCTCATGGCCTGGTGCTCAAGGGTCTCTTCGGGCCTCGATATCGCAAGATCGGTCGAGCATGGGCTGACTCGATTTGATGAGATGGTGTCGCCACGGAGCGAGGGAGCGATGACGGCGGCGCTTCAAAGCTACCATGCCCGGATGCGAAGGGTACTGGATCATATCGACCAGCACGTCGACGGCGATCTGGACTTGGACGCGCTCAACTCCGTCGCAGCCTTCTCCAAACTCCACTTCCACCGGCAGTTCACGACAACCTTCGGGCTGTCCCTGCATCGCTATTCCAGCTCGTCCGCATGAAGCGCGCTTCCTTTCGGCTCACCGACGGAGTTCGCCGGGCTGATGACGACCTATGAGGAACGGGCGTTCAAGGCGTTGTTGACGCGGGAAGAATGGAGCCGCGAAGCATTGCGGGCAGTCATCTATCAGGAGCCGAACGAACGCGACCTTCCCAAAATCAGCATGGTCGACGTCCTCATTTGCAAGATGCGGCGGAAGCTCAAGCCCCTTGGCATCGAGATTGGGACGCTAGTGGGCAAAGGCTTCTTCATCGGGGCAGCAGGTCGGCGGCGAACGAACGAAATCATCGCCGCCGAGCGCAATCGAGAAATCGCCAAGGCCAATGAGGTTCTCCGCGGCCAAACCGCGGCCTAACGTTCAGGCGGCGCCCTCACGTCGCTGTGCGGCTTCGTACGCCTCGATATCCCGCAGAGCGTAGACGACCCGCCCGCCGAACTTCGTCCATGCCGGCCCGGTCTTACGCGACCGCCACTGTGCGAGAGCCGCCGGCGTTACGCGCCAGCGGCGGCTTACCTCGGCGGCTGTGAGGTAAATGTTTGGCTCAGCTTCGGCCATGGCGAACCGTATCCCACACACCATCGCAGAATGTGGTCAGCCATTGCGAAACGGCCTCATGAGAAAAGCCCTGCGTCGCCTGATAGCAAAGTTCTGCGATTGACGCCTGGAAACCCTCAGCCGTCGTCGGCACCGTTCTCGTGACCGCCTCCAAATCGCTTTCAAATCGGTCGTGCCACACCTTATCTGCGTCGTCGGACGGTCCGTCTCGGCGAAGATATTGTTCAAATGCATCGCGCGTTTCGTGGAGCCTCGCGAGAGCAATCAGCGCTGGATCGGCGCGCTCAATGATATGCTGCATTTCTGAGCCTCGTATTTTAAGAACGAAACCAGTCTTGATCGGAAAATAAATTCTGTCAAATCAATGTGTTATCTTTGCTATATGCAAATTATTGTTTGCATTAACCGTCGCTCGGATCAATGACTTAGATTTCGGCGGATTGAATTTACGAAATGCTTTGGTGTAAGGGACGCGCCAGCCCACCAAGGTCCTCAAATGTCCGCGACGTCGTGCATCGTTAAAATCGACGGCCAGGATAGCACTGATCGTAGCAGCGGCGGCGGCTCAGCGGTCGCGTGAAACGCTAAGCGCTCATCTTCTCATACTCGGATATATCCACGTCAAAGGGCTCCCCACGATGGACGCCACCGAGGCTATCTTCAGCCACCGGAGTGATCTTCACATTGTTGCCACTTCCAATGCCGCGCAACGCTGCGGCGATGTCACCGTAAGACATCACAGTGATTGCCGTTGCACCGTCTGAAAGAACGGCGGGCAAGGAAGTGGATTTGTAGCCGGGGAATCCCCCCCTCATGCATAGGGAACATCCGGCGACCATCCGATAGCATGAACGTTAGGACATTCACGGTAACCGGCCGGGCTCCGCTATTGGTCGCCTCGATGCATGCAGACGGCGGGCCGAGACGAGATCCGTAGGTCGGCATCACAGTTTTCACCCGGATATTCAGTGATCGCCTGTCCCGCTTCACCGCCTGCCGCCAATTGAACGTTGATAGGGCCGCGCCGTACACAGCTATCGCGAAAAGCCCAACGTCTTTTGCGATGCCCCAATCCCAAAGCTGCGGCACAATCAGTATCCTCCGAACGACGAAAGTGCGCGAGGATCATAGCTGACGCTGCAATTTGATGGCAGCAGCCTTCATCCACTCGGGAATAGATTTAACGACCTGCGCACCGTAGCGACAAGGTTTGCCCCAAAGCCTTCTAGGCTTCGTGGACAAAGGGTAGCCAGAGTTTGACTGCGGCAATGGCGACGAATCCGAGGTAAGATTCCTTGCTCTTGTCGTAGCGTGTGGCGACGCGCCGCCAGTTCTTGAGCTTGCTGAACAGA